>DATJNU010000192.1:0-24404 GCA_035507775.1 Jatrophihabitans sp. | reverse complement strand
CGAGCTGGACGCCGGCGTACCAGCTCGGCATCGGCAGCACCGGCAGCCGGACGAGCACGTGATCCAGCGGGCCGGCTGGGGTCGCGAACACCGACCGGAACAGCACCCGGATCGCCACCACCGAGAGCGCGAACCACAGGTAGTAGCGAAAGCCCCGGGCCCACGGCGCCTCGGTGCGCCGGGCGGTCACGACATAGCCGAGCACCGCCAGTGCGAGCGCCAGCAGCACCGGGTTGCTGGTGCGGCTGACCGCGACGGCCAGCCCGGCCGCCCACAGCCACCAGGCCACCGGGTGCAGCGTGCGCGGCACCCGGTGACCGGCGGTCGGTCGCAGGGGCATGACCTAGCCGGCCCGCCGCCGCTGCCGGGCCCGAAGCGCCGCGGCGCCGAGCAGGGCCAGCACCAGCAGGCCGCCGACGACACCGGGCAGGTACGTCCCACCGCCCGACCGGTGGCTGCTCGCCTGGGGCTGGGCGTCCACGATGGCCGGCCCGGACGCGGCGGAGCTGCCGGCCGGCGTCGCGCTGCCCGTCGCGGTGCGGGCGGGGCTGCTGGCCGGCCGGTGGGCGGCGGTCGTGGGCGCGGCGCTCCGGCTGCTCGGCAGCGCGCTGCCGCTGCCGACCGCGGCGCGGTCGACCGAGCCCGACGAGGCGTGCGGTGTGCCGGCGCTGCTCTGCCGGCCGGTGCCGGCCGCGGGGGCGCTGGCCGGCGGCGGGGCGGGCGCCCGCGTCGGTGCCACCGTGTGCGAGCGCACCGCGTCCGGGGTGAAGCTCGGCTGCGCGCCGCCGGAGAACGTCCAGGCCTGCACCGCGCCCGGGCCCGGGTTGCTGTCACCGGCGCCCTTGGGGCTGAGCGTCCAGCCGGACTGGCCCGGGTCGGCCGTCCAGAACGACCAGGACTGGCTGGCCGGCGGCGTGTTCGCGCAGCTGCCGGTGGCCGGTTCCGGGGTGCCGCCGGCGAACCCGCTGTAGGCGATCCGGCAGACGAAGCCGGGGAACCTGCCCACCGGCGTGACGCTGAAGCCGCCCTGGCTGATCAGCTGGTAGCCGGTGGTGGGCGTGGCACCGCAGCCGCGCACCACCGGACCGCCCCAGGCGCCGAAGTCGACGGCCACCACCACGCCGGACGTGGTGGTGCACTGGCTCATCGGCAGCGCGGTCGCCGACGCGGACGGGGCAGTCACCAGGCCGAGCCCACCGGTCAGCAGGCCGGTGGCGAGCAGCCGGGTCAGCCGCCGCACCGGGTCAGCCCCGCCGGCCGCGCGGGCGGCGGGCCAGCAGCAGCGCGAGGCCGCCGGCCAGCACCAGTCCGAGGCCGGCCAGCAGCGGTTGCCGGGAGCGGGCACCGGTGCTGGCCAGCACCTCGCCGCCGGTCGCAGCGGCAGGTGCCGGCGGCACGGCCGCGGCGCTGGTCGCGGCGGGGACGCCGGCCGGCGCCGAGCTGGACGGGCGCGCCGACCCGCTGGCGGACGCGGTCGGGGTGGGCGTCACCGTCGGGCTGACCGCAGTCACCGGGTCGCTGACCGTGGTCAGGATCGCGCCGGCCAGCGCCGGCACCGCCTGGGTGGTGGAGCGGACGTCCGAGCCCGGGGTGGCGGGGTTGATCAGGTACCCGCCGTCCGGCTGCTGCAGCCCGGTCAGGAACGCCCGCGCCGCCGTCACCGGATCGGCGTGCACCGGGGTGACCGTGCTGGCGGGCAGCCCGGCGACCCCGGCCAGCGCGGTCAGGGCCTGCGCGGCCAGCGCGGTCGAGTTGGCGTTCTCCCCGGCGGCGCCGGTGTAGCCGCCGTCGGGCTGCTGGGTGGTGAGCAGGTAGTCCCGCGCCGTGCCGAGCACAGCCGCGGTGCCGGGCAGCAGGCTGAGCGCCTGCACGGCGTAGCCGGTGGCGTCGGCGTCCGAGCTGCAGGCGGCCGGCGGCACGACCAGCTCGGAGCTGAAGCCGCCGTCGGCGCACTGCAGCTGCTCCAGCCGGGTGACCGCGGCCGCCGGCGGGGTGACCCCGCCGCGCGCCAGGGCCAGCACGGCCAGCGACTGCGAGATGCTCGAGTACGACTGGTAGAAGTCGCCCGCCGCGGTGCAGGAGCCGTCCGGCCTGGCGGCCGTGCAGACGTGCCCGGTGAGCGTGGCCAGCAGGTCGAAGCCGCCGAACGAGTGCGGATCCTGGCCGGTGGCCTCGGCGACCAGGGCCAGCTTGCCGGCCGCGCCGCTGTACGGGCCCGGATAGGCGGTGGTGCCGGCCGGGTCGGCGTACGGCACGACCTGGGACGTCAGCCAGCCGACCACCTTGGCCAGTGCCGGATCCTGCTCGTGCGACGCCGCGAGGGCCAGCGCCAGGTCGGCGGTCAGCCCCTGGTCGTCGCCGTAGCTGTTGGTGAGGTGATTCCCGCCGACCAGCCGTCCGGCCAGGAACGCCGGCCCGGAGCCGGCGGCGGCAGCGGGTGCGAGCAGCGGGGTGGCAGCGAGGCTGCCGGTGGTGGTGACGAGCAGCGCGCTGACGACCGCAGCGGCGCGGAGTTTCAAGCCTGGCATGACCATCCCTCGGGTACGGCCTGGGTGATCGACCGCACGGAGGGATCAGCACCCGCCGCGGGCGGGGGACGGTCACTCCGCACCGCAGACCACGACGGCGCTCGTGCAAGACACCCAGGTCAGGTATTCCGACTCGTCCGCTGTGTGCGGACCTACGGTTGCGGGTCAGTGCCGGAGTTCGACCGGCTTCCCCTGGGACTGGGCCTATCAGACGCCCGCATTGCATCACACGTCGCGAGTCGCCGTCAAAGCGGGCCGCACCCCGCAGGCGCCCTGTTCCGGACCGCGGCGGTTAGCTGCTAGCACTCCGCTTGCAATTGCTAGCACCGCTCGGCACACTGGGTTCGTGGACATCGACGGGATCAGGGAAGCCGCCGCCAAGGCTCCGGTGCTCGGTGTCAATTCGATCGGTGACTTCATCCGCGAGCAGCGGGTGCAGGCCCAGGTGTCCGTCCGCCAGCTCGCCCGGCTCGCCGGGGTGTCCAACCCCTACCTGTCGCAGGTCGAGCGTGGCCTGCGCAGGCCCAGCGCGGAGATCCTGCAGCAGATCGCCAAGGGCCTGCGGATCTCGGCCGAGCAGCTGTACCTGCGGGCCGGGATCCTCGAGCAGCAGGTGGGCAGCCCGGAGCTGGTCCAGGCAGTGCTCGCCGACGGCCAGCTCACCGAGCGCCAGAAGAACGTCCTGATCGAGATCTACCAATCGTTCTGCCGGGAGAACCGCGCCTCCGTCGGCGCCCCGGCAGCCACTCCCGCAGCAGCGGGGAAATCTGAGGAGGAATGACCATGTCGATCGCAACCGAGGCCCGCGGCTACGCCGATCTCGCCGTCGCCCAGGGGCGGTCCGCCTTCGCGCAGGCCACCGCTGCGCTGCAGCAGCGCCGGACGACGCTGACCAACGCCAACCGCAAGCTGGTGGCCGACGCGCCGAAGCCGGCCTATGCCGCCCTCGGTGCGGCGGACCTGGTCGCCGCGACCGTCACCAAGCGGATCGAGGACCTGCCGGTGGACGCGGTGCAGGGTGTCAGCAAGGCCCAGCAGGCCGGTCAGTCGCTGGTCGAGCGGGCGCAGAGCGAGGCCCAGGGCCGGCTCGCCGAGCTGCGCACCCGGCTCGAGTCCGGCCGCGAGACGGTCTCGGCGTTGCCGGCGGCTGCCCGGTCGGCCGGCGAGACCTACCTGGAGTCGGCGAAGGCCACCGGTGAGGCCTACCTCACCGTGGCGAAGGGGGTCTTCGACTCCCTGTCCGACCGGGGCGAGGAGCGCGCCGCGGAACTGCGCGAGGACCCGCGCCTGGTCAAGCTCCGCAAGGATCCGCGGGTTGCGCGGCTGTTCGGCCAGCTCGGCCTGGTGGCCGAGAGCGTGCAGGACGTGCCGCCGGCGGCCAAGTCCGCCTTCGACGCGGTAGCCGACTCGGCCACCACCGAGGCTGCCCCGGCCAAGCCGCGCAAGGCGCCGGCCCGCAAGGCCACCGCGCGGAAGTCGGCGGCCAAGTCGGCCGCGAGCAAGTCGGCCGGTGGCAAGGCCTGATCGCGCCGCCGCGCGTTCCGGCAGGCAACGCAGGATAGAGCTGAGAACGCTGGGCCCGGTCCGGACCATTCGGACCGGGCCCGGTGCTTTCTTGGCTAGGCTCTACTCGTGCAGACCATCGACAACTTCGAGGCGTGGCTTCTGCGCATCGTCTGGATCGGCGTCCTGGTGCTCCAGCTCTGGGCGTTCCTGGACTGCATCAGCCGGAAGGCCGCTGCCTTCCCGGCTGCGAACAAGCTCACCAAGCCAACCTGGTTGCTCCTCACCGGCCTGGCGTTGGCGATGGTGCTCCTCTTCCGCAGCGTGACCTTCTTGCTGTCCTACATCGGGATCATCGTCAGCTCGGTGTACCTGGCAGACGTGCGTCCGGCGGTCAAGGAGATCAGCGGCCCGTCTCGCTGGTGAACTCCCGGTGGTCTGGCCGGGCTACCGGCGGGCACGCCGGTAGCTTCGGCGCCGGTTTCTCGAACCTCCGCGCCGGTGTACGGCTGCGCACCCGGCCCGGGCGTCAGGCGACGAGACGCAGCGGTTGCCGCCAGTTCTTGCCGGTGCGATGCTCCGGATGCTCGGTCAACCAGTCGCGGGCGATGACCGTCAGCTCGGCGTCCCGCCCGGTGATCATGTAGGCGATCATCTCGACATCGCCGCGCAGCGACCACAGCGGACGACCGAAACTGGCCGGGTTGTTCCCCTCGACCAGCCAGTGGCTCGGCCAGGCGAATCCGTAGCCCAGCACCGGCAGCGCGGGCAGCAGCCGACGCCGCCCGGTGATCAGGCCGGCGAGGGTGAGCAGCAGGCCGAGCACGGTGCCGGCGAAGTGCAGGCGCCGGGTCAGCCGCTGGGAGTGCATCGCCACGTAGTACGGGAAGAACTCGCGGTAGTCGGCGAACACGATCGGCTCTTCCTTCTGGTGGCTCACCCTGTCAGTCTCGCCCCAGGTGGCCGGCGACCACAAACGGGCACCGGCCACCGGTCGGCGGGCGGGAGACGGCTTCAGTCGGCCACCGCCTCGGCCGCCTGCTGGCATGCCATGCACAGCGATGCGGCCGGCAGGATTTCCAGCCGCTCGGGCAGGATCTGCTCGCGGCACCGCACGCAGCGGCCGTATTCCCCGATATCGAGCCGGCCCAGTGCCGCATCGATCTCGGCCAGCGCGGTCTCTGCCGCGCTCCGGAGGGTGGCGCGGACCTCGGCGAGTTGCTCGGATTGCTCGGCGCCGGGCCGGCTCGCGGTGTCGAGCTCGCGGAGTTGGTCGACCCGGAAGCGCCGCTGCTCCCGCAGCGCCCGCGCGTAGTGATCGAGGCTGGGCCCGGGCTGGGCATCCAGCAGGTAGTCCAGATGAGGTCGTGAGTCAGTGACCATTGCGTTCCTTGAGATGGGCGCACCACGACGGTGCGCGATCGATTCGGAAGGCAGGGATCCGCTTCGCGTCGCTCGTGCGTCCTGCCGCGGTGCGGCTCGGCATGCACCGGGCGCGAGCCGATCAGCTCGTCCCGGGTGGGCCACGTCCGCGGTGGGCGGGAAGCGCGCTCGGTCGCAGCGCCGAGCGCCGGACGCTCCATGCCCAGGCCAGCAGGCCGGCGCCGACGGAGGCGGTCGCGAGCAGGGCGGCATCGGCGTGCAGCGCGTGCTGCTCGGGTTCCATCCGGGTGGAGAGGGTGACCGCGGCGTGGCGCGCCACGCCGCCGATGCCCGTGTGCCCGGTGTGCGAGCCCGCCGGATGGGGAGGCAGCACCAGCCCGGCGGTCAGCAGCACCAGCAGGATGCTGAGCGCTACGACGGTCCGGGTCGTGATCACGACGCGCCGACGCATCGGGGCGGTGGGCGAGGCGATCGTGGGTGGGCCAACGGCGTGCACCACAGCGCGCCACCCTGCGGGGGCACGATGCGCGACGGGCATGCCGGTAGGACGCCAGGTGACCCGGGGAGGTTCCCGGTTGCTGAAGTCTCTTAACATCTCGACAGCCTCAGCCTGCCCTCGCCGTGCTCACCCGGCCGGTGCGCACGTCGATCGTCATCCGGCGCGGACGGAGATCGGCGGTCAACGCGAGATCGTCGGCGTCGATCACACGCAGCTGCAGGCCCAGCCGGTCGGCGAGCCGGCGCGCCTCGTCCAGTTCCAGGCCGAGGAAGTCGGCCTGGAACCCGCGGGTGCGGGCCAGTTCCTCGTCGAAGGGGTCTGCCATACCTCGATTCGAACATGCCCGCGGCGGGGAGTCGAGGGCATTGGGCGATCTGTGGATAACTACCGGGTGCCTGTGGACAAGCCGGAACCGGAGTGGCCCGGGCTGCCATGATGGCTGCGTGATCGACTTCCAACTGCTGCTCGTCGGCACCTACACCGCGCCGATGGGGCAGGCACAGGGCATCTCGCTGATCGCCCACGATCGGCGCGCCTCGACCCTGGTGGACCTGGGACTGGTCGCGGTCACGGAGTCGCCGTCGTATCTCGCGGGGCGCGACGGTGCGGTCTACGCGGTGAACGAAGCCGACCACGGTCGGATCACCGGCTTCGAGTGGCTTCCGGCCGAAAGGCGACTGGTCCGCCGCTCGGTGCAGGCGACCGGCGGCGCCCATCCCTGCCATGTCGCGGTGCACGGCTCCGGACGGCTGCTCGCGGTGGCCAATTACACCAGCGGCAGCGTCGCTCTACACCCGTGCGAGGCCGGCAGCATCGGGCCCTTCGCCGATCTGGTCGAGTTGCGCGGCCATGGTCCGGTGACCGACCGGCAGGGCTCGGCGCACGCTCACCAGGTGGTGTTCGCCGACGACCTGCTCTATGTGGTCGATCTGGGCAGCGACCGGGTCTGGCGGTTCGTGGTCGAGCCAGCCGGGGCCACCACCACCTCGATCGAGCCGCTGGTCCTGCCTCCTGGCTTCGGCCCACGCCAGCTGCTCCTCGACTCCGGGGCCGGCCCGGTTCGGTTCGGGTACGTGCTGGGAGAGCTCAGCGGCCAGATCGCGGTGTTCGACCTGGCTCGTGGCGGCGGCCCGGTGGCGATGGTCGCGACATCGGAGAAGCCACTGCCGGACGGGAACCTGGCCGCGGGACTGATCGCCGGTGGATCGCCGGGCGAATGCTTCGTCTCGCACCGGGGCGCGAATGTCATCGTCCGGTTGGCGGGCCGCGGGGCCGGCCTGGCGGTGACCGGAGAGGTGTCGAGCGGCGGCTCCTGGCCCCGGTTCGTCGGCTACCTGGACGACTACCTCTACGTGGCCAACCAGGAGTCCGGCACGGTCGCCTGCCTGGCTCCGAACCAGCCGGGCGCGGCCGCGCTGACGGTGGCGGTGCCGAGCCCGGCCTGCGTCCTGCCGATGGGGTGAACCGTCGCCGGTACCGTCACGGAGCGAGTCCGGACTCCCTCCCAGGTCGCGATGCGGGTCCAGGGCCGCGGCGCCTGGTCACAGCGCCGTGGTGCGATGCCCGCGCGGTGCGGGTCCAAGGAGTGCGGGTCCAAGGGGTGAGGTGCCGGTCGCGGTGCGGATAACCTTCGATCACAGGGCGATCCGGGTCTCGGTGGCAGCGCCGGGGCGGGTGGGCCGTATCCGGCCGGCGAGCGGCCGGGCCGGGTGACCGGACACGCGGCCCGGACACGCAGCGGGACAACGCAGCCGGGCCCGGGCAGCGCCTGGTCGGCGTGCCCGGGCCCGGGGGTGCTGGGGCTCGTTACTCGTGGAGGTAGCTGATCGAGAAGCTGCCACCGCTGACCGCGGAGGTGTGGTCCTCGTAGCCGGAGCCGTTGCTGGCGTCCATCAGGGTCGGGTTGTAGTTGCTCAGGTTCGAGCCGTTGATCTTGGAGTTGGTGAAGTTCACCGTGCCGAACTTCGGGTACGCCCCGGTCGGCGACTCGATGATCACCTCGGCGCTGGCGTTGGAGGCGTTCAGCGACTTGGTGGTGGTCTTCGTCCAGCCCTTGGTGGTGTCGCTGATCGTCAGCGTGTAGGAGGTGCCGCTGCGGGTCACCGAGGCGTTGAACTTGTCACCGGCCGAGACGGAGTTGGTGTAGTACACCGGGTTGGCCGGGTACATCTCGTACCAGGCCTGGTAGACGGCGTGGCCGGAGGAGCAGTCGGTGGCGACACCGGTCTGCTCCACGGTGGAGCTGCCGTAGCCGTCGATGCCGACCCACGGCGCCATCAGGTCGTTGGTGCTGTTGCAGGTGACGGACGGCTCGGTCCAGCTCGAGCTGACCGAGGTGAAGCCGCTGCCGGTCGCGGCGGCGCCGGACCAGTTGTAGCCGTTGATGTTGAAGCCCTTCTTGGCCGCGGCGGTCGAGGCCTGGGCGGCCCCGCCGAGGTGACCGCCGTAGTGCGCGGCGGCCAGGCCCGGCGTGAGGGCGTTCGGTGCGCCAGCGAAGTGCGCGGGGGAGGCGCTGGCGGTGGTGGCGGGCAGCACGGCGAGGGCGGCACAGGCCGCGGCTGCTCCGAGGGCGGGAACGATCAGGCGCATGGAGGGGCGACGCACGATGCGATTTTCCTTTCGGGATAAGCGGATCCGCACAGATGCCGGCCGCGGGGGCTCTGCGGCGGCGCCGTCGTGATGGCGGTGGCGGGGTCCGGCTGGGCAATCGTAAATCCGGACTTATCAGTCCACAACCCGTAATTGTTACTGGGTATTAACTAAGAAATGCCCGTACGAGGTCGATGCCGTCGGCCTCGGTCGCCGGCTTGTCCGCCCGGTACCGCACGACCCGGGCGAAGCGCAACGCCACCCCGCCCGGGTAGCGGGAGGACCGCTGCACCCCGTCGAAGGCGATCTCGACCACCTGCTCCGGCCGCACCCGCACCACGTAGCCGTCCGCCGGCCCGTCCGCCAGTGCGAGGAACCGCTGGGTCTGCCAGGCGAGCATGGCGTCGGTCAGCCCCTTGAAGGTCTTGCCGAGCATGACGAAACCGGAGCCGTCCGCGGCCCGCGCGCCGAGGTGCAGATTGGACAGCCTGCCGGTCCGCCGGCCGGAGCCCCACTCGACGGCGAGCACCACCAGGTCGAGGGTGTGCACCGGTTTCACCTTCAGCCAGGCGGCGCCGCGTCGACCGGCCTGGTAGGGCGCGGTCAGCGACTTCACCACGACCCCCTCGTGACCCCGCCGCCGGGTGTCGTCGAGGAAGTCCCGGGCCCGTGCCGGATCGTCGGTGACCAGCCGGGGAACCGCGCGGATGCTGCCCGCCGGTGGCACGACGCCGGCCAGCGCGGCGAACCGGGTGGCCGCCGGCTCGTCCAGCAGGTCCGTCCCGTCCAGGCGCAGCAGGTCGAAGACGAAGGTGGTCAGCGGCAGGTCCGCACTGCGCCTGGCGAGCCGGCTCGCCGTCACCTGGAACGGCGCCGGCCGCTCGTCGGCCCGCAGCGCGATGGCCTCGGCGTCGGCGACGAATTCGGTTGCCGGCAGCGACCGGACGGCCTCGACCACGTCCGGCAGCCGGGTCGTGATGTCGTCCAGCGTCCGGGTGAAGATCGCCACCCGGTCGCCGCTGCGGTGCAGTTGCACCCGCACCCCGTCCAGCTTCCACTCCACCGCCGCGGTGCCCAGCGCGGCCAGCGCCTCGTCGGTGCCGGACGCGGTGCGGGCCAGCATCGGGCCGACCGGCCGGCCGACCTGCAGGTGGAAGGCCGCCAGCGCCGCGGCGCCGCCGGCCAGCGCGGCTGCGGCCACCTCGGCAAGGCTGCCGCTCAGCATGGCGGCCCGGCGGACCTCGGCCGGCGGGATGCCGGCGGCGCGGGCGATCGCGTCGGTCATCACCCCGATCAGCGCACCCTGGCGCAGCCCGTCGGTGAGCAGCGGCCGCAGGAACGCCTGCTCGCCGGCGGTGGCGCGGGCGAACAGGTCGGCCAGCAGCTGCTGGCGGCGGCGCTGTGACCCGGGGCCGGACTGCGTCCCGACCGCGGTGAGCGCCCGCTCGGTCTCGGCCACCGTCAGCGCCGGCTGCTCGGCCGGCCCCGGCGCCTCGCGGAGCGCGGCCCAGCCGACGCCGATCTGCCGCTGGGTCAGCGTGCCCGACAGCCACGACACCACGACGGCGATCTCGTCCGGACCGGCTGCGGTGAGCACCTCGGCCAGCCGGGCGGTCTTGGCCGAGCGCGCCGAGGTGCCGGTCAGCTCGGCGGAGGCGGCGGCGAGGGCGGCGAGCAGCATCAGCTCACTGTGCCACCGGGCGCTCAGGCGGAGCGGCGGATCAGTTCCGCGGGGGAGGCCGGCGCCGTCACCGGGCCGCCCACCCCGTGGTCGCGGTTGCGGCCGGCGGCCTTGGCCGCGTACATCGCCCGGTCGGCCTCGGCCAGCGCGTCGGCCGCGCTGGCGTCGGCCCGACAGGTCGCGATGCCGGCCGAGAAGGTCACCTCCGGGTGCAGCACCGCCCAGCGCTGGCGCAGCCTGGTCAGCAGCGTCGCGGCCTGGCCGGCCGAGGTGGCCGGCAGCAGCAGCGCGAACTCCTCGCCCCCGTAGCGCGCGGCGTAGTCCGGCTGGCGCAGCGTGGCCCGGATCACCAGGCCGAACTCGGCCAGCACGGTGTCCCCGGCGGCGTGGCCGAGGGTGTCGTTCAGCTGCTTGAAATGGTCGAGGTCGCAGAGCACCACCGTGTCGCCCGGGCCGGCCCCGGCCAGCCGCTCGTCCAGGTCGCGGCGGTTGGCCAGGTTGGTCAGGGTGTCGATGCGGGCCAGGGCTCGCAGGTCGGTGGCCAGCGCGTTCTGCCGCTGGATCAGCGCGGCCAGCAGCTCGCCCAGCAGCACCCAGACGGCGCTGGCGATCAGCACCCGGACGAGCAGGGTCCAGGACGGGCCGCCCCACGAGATCAGGTAGTCCAGGCCGGCCAGCGGCAGCAGCGCCAGGCTGGTGCCGGGCGGCCGGGTGAGCCCGAGATAGGCGAACCAGAGCACGTAGAGGCCGCTGTAGTTGCCGCTGATGCCGGGCTCGGTGTAGCCCATCACGGCCAGCGCGGTCCAGGCGAACACCGGCAGCAGCAGGGTCGCCCAGCGCGGCAGCCGCTGCCAGGGCAGCAGGGTCACCACCAGCCAGGACACCGCGGTGACCAGCGCGACCATGACCCCCAGCGTGCGCACCAGGTGCTCGGCCAGCATCGGCAGCGTGGCGAGGACCACCAGGCCGGTGCAGAGCAGCATCAGCCGGCCGCCGGCCACCGGATCCCAGGACCGGGCCAGCCGTTCGGTGAGCCTCAGCACCCCGCGGTGGGTGCCCGGCGATGGCCGGCGCGCGGGCGACGGCGGCGTATCACGGGGGCTCACGTCCCTCATGATCGGCCGTCGCGGTTACCTCCTGAGTGGTTCAACGCGCAACCGCTTTCGGTGAGCTTCCGCGGTCTGCGGCAAGGTGAGTACGGACCGTCCAGGGCCTCAGGCGCAGATCACCTCGACGCCGTGCGCCCGCACCCGGTCGAGATCGGCCGCCGGGGCCGCGGTGTCGGTCACCAGCACCTGCACCTGCGACCACTCGCAGATCCGGGCCAGCGCCCGGGCGTGCAGCTTGGAGCTGTCGGAGACGACCACGGTGCGCCGGCTGCGCGCGGCCATCAGCTTGGCCACCTGGGCCCCGTCCGGGTCGAGGGACTTCACGCCGGCGTCCGGGTCGATGGCATCCACCCCGATCATCGCCACGTCCAGGTCGAGCTGGCCCAGCATCTCGGTGGCGAACGGCCCGACCAGGTCGAAGGACTGCGGCTTGGCCAGGCCGCCGAGCAGCAGCAGCGTGACGTTGCGCCGGACGATCAGCTCGCCGGCGATGTTGACGGCGTTGGTCACCACGGTGATCGCACCGGCGGGGCCGGCTGGGCCGCGGGCCGCCAGGCCCCGGGCAACCTCGGTGGTGGTGGCGCCGCCGGTCAGCCCGACCACGTCGCCGTCGTGCACCAGCCGGGCCGCCGCCTGGCCGATCCGGAGCTGCTCGGGTTGGTGCTTCGAGGCCTTGTAGCGCATCGGCAGGTCGTAGCTGACGCCGGCCGCGACCGCGCCGCCGCGGGTCCGGGTGACCAGCTGCTGCTCGGTCAGCTGGGCCAGATCGCGCCGGATGGTCGAGGCCGAGACCTGGAGCCGGTCCGCCATCTGCTCGACGTCGACGTGGCCGTGCTCGGCCATCTCGTCGAGCAGCGCGTTCAACCGGGCGTACCGCTTCATCCTGTGCCTCCCGGGGTCCGTCTGCTCGGACCTGCTCGACCCTGAGCGTACTTGCGCAGTTGCGGGCGGGTGAACCGGATGTTGGGGACGTTCCGGCTCGCCGGTCAGGGGCGGTCGCCGGCCAGCTCGGCCACCAGGTCGTAGGCCTGGTTGCGCGGCAGGCCGGCGAGTTCCTGCACCGCGGCCCGGGCCAGGCGCGCGTCGGCGCCGTTGGCCAGCAGCACCCGGGCGATCCGCTGCGCCTCGGCGGTGTCGGCCGCCTGCTCGGCACCGGAGACCACCACCGTGTACTGCCCGCGCACGGTCTGTTCGGCGGCCAGGCCGGCGGCCAGCTCGCCGAGGGTGCCGCGCAGGAACAACTCGTCCGGCTTGCTGATGCTGCGGGCCAGCGCGGCCCGCCGGTCGCCGAGCACGGCCTGCAGGTCACGCACCGTCTCCAGCAGCCGGTGCGGCGCCTCGAAGAGGATCAGCGATCCGTCGAAGTCCTTCAGCTGCCGGATCGCGGCCTGCCGGGCGGCCGACTTGCGCGGCAGGAACCCCGTGTAGCAGAAACGGTGAACCTCCAACCCGGAACCGATCAGGGCGCTGATCGCGGCGCTCGCGCCGGGCAGCGGGACCACCCGGACGCCGGCGGCCACCGCGGCGGTGACCAGCCGGTAGCCCGGATCGTTGACCATCGGGGTGCCGGCGTCGGAGATCAGCGCGACGTCCGATCCGGCCCGCAGCGTCTCGACGAGCTGGCCGGTGCGGGACTCCTCGTTGTGGTCGTGGTAGCTGACCAGCCGGGTGCCGATCTGCAACGGAGCCAGCAGGGTCCTGGCGTTGCGGGTGTCCTCGGCGGCGATCAGCGACACCGCGCGCAGGGTGTCGATGGCGCGCAGGGTGATGTCGCCGGGATGCCCGATCGGAGTGGGAACCAGGTAGAGCGTTCCGTACGTCACTCGAGGCACCGTCCTTCCCGCTGCGGTGGGGCACGCCGAGAGCGAGCGCCGCGCAGAACTCTAGCGCCGCGCGAGGTCTGGCCCGGGCGGAGTGGCTGACCTACGCTGGGGGCTCAGCACGTCCGGCTAGCCCCCAGCTCCCGGCACCGACGGTTCACCGCAGCGATCTCCCCCGCAGCGATGTGAGGTGCATCCGATGGCGATCGACCAGCCGACCCGCGAGCTCCTCGACTCGGTGACGCCCAAGCCGATCGTCAGCTCGCCCTACCCGCCCGTCCCGGCTCCCCGGGGCAGCCTGTTCGTGCGGATGCTGGGCACCACCGACCACAAGCTGATCGGCCGGATGTACCTGGTCACCACGTTCGTCTTCTTCATCGTCGGTGGCGTGCTGGCCCTGGTGATGCGGGCCGAACTCGCCCGGCCCGGCCTGCAGTTCCTCTCGCCGGAGCAGTACAACGAGCTGTTCACCATGCACGGCACGATCATGCTGCTGTTCTTCGCCACCCCGCTGGTCTTCGCGTTCGCGAACCTGGTGCTGCCGCTGCAGATCGGCTCGCCGGACGTGGCCTTCCCGCGGCTGAACGCGTTCTCCTACTGGGCGTACCTGTTCGGCGCCACGACCGCCACCCTGAGCCTGCTCACCCCGCAGGGCGCGCCGGACTTCGGCTGGACCGCGTACACGCCGCTGAGCGCGATGCCGAACACCCCGCAGGTCGGGGCGGACATGTGGATCGTCGGGCTGGCGCTGTCCGGCCTGGGCACCATCCTCGGGGCGGTCAACATGATCACCACGGTCGTCTGCCTGCGCGCGCCGGGCATGACCATGTTCCGGATGCCGATCTTCACCTGGACCATCCTGGCCACCTCGGTGCTGGTGCTGCTGGCTTTCCCGATCCTGACCGCGGCCCTGCTGGTGCTCTACGCCGACCGGCACTTCGGTGCGACGGTGTACGACACCGACAACGGCGGTGCGATCCTCTGGCAGCACCTGTTCTGGTTCTTCGGCCATCCCGAGGTCTACATCCTGGCGCTGCCGTTCTTCGGCATCGTGTCCGAGATCATCCCGGTGTTCAGCCGCAAGCCGCTGTTTGGCTACAAGGGAATGGTGCTGGCGACGCTGTCGATCGGCGCCCTGTCGCTGACGGTGTGGGCGCACCACATGTTCGTCACCGGCCAGGTGCTGCTGCCGTTCTTCTCCGTGCTCACCTACCTGATCGCGGTGCCGACCGGGCTGAAGTTCTTCAACTGGATCGGCACCCTGTGGAAGGGCTCGATCACCTTCGAGACGCCGATGCTGTTCTGCCTGGGATTCATGGTCACCTTCCTGCTCGGTGGCCTGACCGGCGTGCTGCTGGCCTCGCCGCCGCTGGACTTCCAGGTCTCGGACACCTACTTCGTGGTGGCGCACTTCCACTACGTGCTGTTCGGCACCATCGTCTTCGCCGCCTACGCCGGCATCTACTTCTGGTTTCCGAAGTACACCGGCCGCTACATGAACGAACGGCTCGGCAAGCTGCACTTCTGGCTGACCTTCATCGGCTTCCACACCACGTTCCTGGTGCAGCACTGGCTCGGTGCCGAGGGCATGCCCCGCCGCTACGTCGACTACCTGCCGAGCGACGGTTTCACCACACTGAACACGGTCTCGACGATCGGCTCGTTCATCCTGGGCGCGTCGATGCTGCCGTTCCTCTACAACGTCTACCACTCCTACCGCTACGGCGAGGTCACCACCGCGGAGGACCCGTGGGGGCACGGCAACTCGCTGGAGTGGGCGACCAGCTCGCCGCCGCCGCGGCACAACTTCACCTCGATGCCGCGGATCCGCTCCGAGCGCCCGGCCTTCGAGGCGCACTACCCGCACCTGATCGAGCAGCTGGAACTCGAGGCGCACGGGCACGTGCGGGGTGTCGGGGCGGCCCCGGCATCGGGACGCGGCCAGTCGCCCTGAGCCCACCTGTGGTCGGGCCTCAGTCGCGGGCGCGGCTGCCCGCCTTGGGCTGCCAGTGGTCGCCGACCTTCTCCGTGTGCTTTGAGCGCCACGAACGCGGTGCGGTGCGGATGCCGGTGCCGCTGCGCTGCCGAGCGCCGTGCCTGCTCGCAGTGTTACCCGTCCTGGCGCCGGCCAACCGGCGCTGCCGCCGGGCGTCCGGCCGGCCGCCTGGTTATGCTGTGCCGGACCCGCACCGCCCGCGAACCACTGCCGGGACGGACGGGGCACGGCAAGGAGTTGCGCGGATGGTCGCCCGTCGGTACCTGTTCAGCGGAGCCGCGCTGGCGCTGGTACTGGCCGGATGCGGCTCCACCCATCACTCGGCCGCGAGCGTGCCCGGAACGCCGGCTGTCACCACCCCGGTGCTGCTGCCCGGCTCGAGCACCGCGGGCACACCGCTGCCCGGCACCCCGACTCCCAGCCAGGTGAGCGTGCCGCCGTACCTGTGCGACGCCACCGACCAGGCCCAGAACGCCGCGGACGCCTACATGGGGGCGCTCAGCGCGGGCAACGAGAAGCAGGCGGTGGCCTGCGTCTACCCGGGGACGGTGCCGGTCGCGGTGACCCGCGGCCTGCTCGCCACGACGAAGGGCACGGCGGTCTACCTACCCCGCGACGGCGCCGACGGCCCGACGGTCTTCGGTTATCAGGGCAACGGAAAGTCCATCGACGTGACCGTCACCAAGCGGTCCGGCGGCCGGTTCTGGGTCACCAAGGTCGCGGTCCGGTGACCGGCCTGCTGGCCGCCGCGGCGCTGCTGCTGATCGGCGCCGGGCTGGCCAAGCTGCGTGCGCCCCGGCTGCGTTCGGCGTTGCGGGCGGCCGGCCTGCCAGGGGCCTCCCGGCTGCCGGGACCGATCGAGAACCGGCTGCTCGGCGCGGTGGAGCTGGCCACCGGGCTGGTCGTGCTGCTGGCCGGCGGCCGGCCAGCCGCGGCGCTGGTGCTGCTGGTCTTCGGGCTGCTGGCGCTGCTGTCGGCCCGGATGGTCGCGGTGGAGGCCGGCCAGGACTGCGGCTGCTTCGCCAAGCCCAGCCCGGTGACGCACTGGCACACCGGGGTGAACCTGGCCGCGGCGCTGGCCGGCCTGGCCGGGCTGGTCCGGCCGGCCCGGGCGCTGCCGGCCGAGCTCGCCCGGCACCCGGGCACCGGCGCCGCGCTCGCACTGGCCGCGGTGGTGCTGGCGTACCTGGCTTACCTGACGATGACGGCCCTGCCGGAGCTGCGCGCCGCCGCAGCAGAACTGGAGGTGGCGCGATGACCGCTCTGCTCGTGGTCGAGACGGTGATCGTGGCGGTGCTCTGCGTGCTCGTCGCCGGCCTGCTGCGCGGCTATGCCAGCGTGCTGCGCCGGCTGCACCAGCTCGACGGGGGCGCGCTGCCGAACGCCGGTCCGCCGCCGTTCCGGACCGTGCCGGCCATCCCCGAGCCAGCCGCCGGCCAGCGGATCGAGGGCCGGGACGAGTGGGCCGAGGCGCACGACATCGAGGGCATCTCGCTGCGGGGCGAGATCGTCTCGGTGCGCACCGTCGGCGTCGAGCACGACACGGTGCTGGCGTTCCTGTCCGCCAGCTGCGAGGGCTGCGCCGGGTTCTGGCACGAGCTGGCGGCCGACTGGGTGACCCCGACCGGCAGCCGGCTGCTGGTGGTGACCAGGAGTGCTGCGGAGGAGAGCCCGTCGGTGCTCTCCCAGCTCTGCCCGCCGCAGGCCGACCTGGTGATGTCGAGCCAGGCCTGGGCCGACTACGCGGTGCCGGGTTCGCCGTACGTGGTGGTCACCGACGGCCGCACCGGCCGGGTCAAGGGCGAGGGCTCGGGCACCTCGTTCAGCCAGGTCGGCGGGTTGATCCGGCAGTCCATCGAGGACGGCCGGCACCCGGCAATGAAGCCGGATGCCGACCGGCGCCGGGAACGCGACATCGACCGGCTGCTGCTGAGCGCCGGCATCGGGCCGAACGATCCCAGCCTGTACGCCGACCGGGACGAGCGCTGATGCCGGCCGTGGCGACCCGGCGGCTGGCCGGGCACGGCCTGGCGGTCGGGCTGCTGCCGCAGTGGGAGGGCCGGCTCTACCAGCGGACGGTCGGCGCCACTGCCGGCGCTGCCCCGAACGCGGCCGGCTGGGCCGGTGAGGCCAGCCACCCGATCCTGCACCTGGCCAATTTCGCGCTGCCGGCCGCGCGCGGCGACTACGGCACCGGCGCGGTGGAACGGATGGGCCCGGCGCACATCTTCATCGCGCTGCTGGAATTCGGCCCGGACTGCCTGGGCACCGCGCTCTACGCCCCGCGCGGGCTGCCCCGGCCGACGCCGGGCGAGTTCAACCCGAACGGCATGCAGCGCCGGGTGGCCGGGCAGGCCGGCTTCCAGCACTTCTGCACCGTGGCGGACCGGCCGTTCTGCCTGTACGCGGTGATCGGCTCGCATCGCGACGCGGTGCGACTGACCCGCTCGGTGAACGAGATTCTCGACCAGATCGAGGTGAGTTGAGATGGCATCGACCTCGCTGGCGGAGCGGCTGGTCACCAAGGTGGCCGAGCGCACCGGGCGGTTGCGGACCGGCCGGCGCGGCTTCATCGGCGGTGCGACCCTGATGGGCGCGGCGCTCGCGGTGGACCCGTTCGGCTACCTGACCCGGCCGGCCAGCGCCTACGACGCGGTGTGCGGCTCGGACAACACCTGCGCGGCCGGCTACACCGTGTTCTGCTGCACGATCAACGGCGGCAACAACACCTGCCCGCCGGACTCGTTCGTCGGTGGCTGGTGGAAGGCGGACCAGTCCTCGTTCTGCGGCGGCAACGCCCGCTACTACATCGACTGCAACGCCTACCGGGACGGCCACTACAGCTGCCACTGCAACACCACCACCTGCGACCAGCGCCGGGTGGCCTGCAACCAGTTCCGGTACGGGCAGTGCAACACCCAGATCCCGTGGTCCAACACCGGCCCGGTGCTGTGCCGGGTGGTCTCGTGCACCCCGCCGTGGGTGCAGTACGGCGGCACCTGCTCCTCCTCCAGCGCGACCGACAACAACACCGCCACCCACTCCGCGCCCTGCCTGACCGGCGCCCCGATCGGGCACGTGGACCAGATCAGCAGCACCGGCAACACGGTGACCGTCTCCGGCTGGGCGTACGACCCGGACTCGCCGTCGACGTCGCTGAAGATCGCGATCTACGCCGACGGGCACGGCCTGATGGGCATCACCGCCAACCAGCCGCGCCCGGACGTCGACTCCGCGCGGCACATCACCGGCAACCACGGCTTCAAGGCCAGCTTCACCGCGACCAGCGGCCACCACACCTACACCGTGTTCGCGATGAACATCGGCAGCGGCAGCCGCAATCCCCAGATCGGCGGCCGGACGATCATCGTCAACCCGGGCTCGGCCCCGATCGGGCACATGGACCGGTGCGACCCGGCGCCGAACAGCATGGTGATCACCGGGTGGGCCTTCGACCGGGACGTGCCCAGCACCTCGATCGGGGTGGCGATCTACCAGGACGGCAAGCCGCTGATGGGCATCCACACCGGGGTGCTCCGTGACGACGTCAATTCGGCCTATCACATAACGGGAAACCACGGTTTCACGGCGAGCTTCGACACCACGCCGGGCACCCACAACTACAAGGTGTACGCGATCAACGCCGGGGGCGGCAGCGGCAACACCCTGATCGGCAACCACAGCACGGTGGTGCCCGGTGCCGCACCGGCGAGCCTGCCGGCCGAGCGGCTGCTGGTCCGCCCGGCCGGAACGCTCGACCGGGTCACGGTGACCGGCAACTCGGTGCGGCTGGCCGGCTGGGCAGCCGGTGGGCCCGAGGCGGTCGTGGTGGTCGAGGACGGCACCGTGCTGCACACGGTCGCCACGTCGGCGCTGGCCGGCGGCCGGGCCGGCTTCGACCTGACCGTGCCGGCCGGCACCGGCGTGCACAGCTACTCGGTGCACGCGCTGGACGCCGCCGATCCGGCTGACGGGCTCATCGGCATGCGGACCGTCCGGGTCGGCCAGTCCGGCCCGATCGGCCGGCTGGAGCGGGCCCAGCCCTGGGGCTCGGGACTGCGACTCACCGGCTGGGCGTACGACCCGGACCGGCCGACCGCCGAGCTGGCGATCACCGTCTTCCGGGACGGGGCGCCGCTGTCGCGGCACCGCACCGGGCTGGACCGCGCCGAGCTGGCCGGCACCGACGGCGCGCTCGGCCGACCGGGCTTCGAGGTCGAGGTCGAGCAGCTGCCCGGCCCGCACACCTACACGGTCTACGCCGCTGCCGGGCCCGGTGCCCGTTCGGTGCTGATCGGCACCCACACCGTCGTCCCGGACGGGCAGCCCGCGGACCCGGAGGTCACGGTATGAGCTGGTTGACGCCGACGCTGCTGGGGGTGCTGACGGTGGCGGCCGCGCGCGGCACCTGGTCGCCGTGCGGGCTGTCGATGATCTCGGCGATCAACCCGATGTCGGAACGTTCCCGGGGCAACCGGTACTGGCTGACCACGCTCTGGTTCGTCGCCGGCGCGGTGCTCGGCGGTGCCGGTCTCGGCCTCGCCGGCGCGGTGCTGGCGCTCGTGCTGCGCCCGCTGGCCGGGACCCCCGCGCTGCTGCTGGGGGCTGCCTGCTGCCTGCTCGCGCTCGCCGCGGACCTGCGGATCGGCGGCCTCCACCTGCCGCTGCACCCGCGCCAGGTGAACGAGCTGTGGCTGATGCGCTACCGGCGCTGGCTGTACGCGGCCGGTTTCGGGGCGCAGATCGGGGTCGGGTTCGCGACCTACATCATGACCGCGGCGACCTACCTGGTGGTGGCGCTGGCCGGGCTGACCGGCTCGCCGGGGCAGGCGCTCGGGGCCGGGCTGCTGTTCGGGCTGGTGCGCGGGCTGGCCGTGCTGCTCAGCGCCCGCTGCCGCACCGGGGACGCACTGCGCCGGCTGCACGCCCGGCTGCACGCGGCCGACCGGCTGTCGCTGCGGGTGGTGATGGTGGTCGAGCTGCTGGCCGGCATCGGGCTGGCCGGTGCGATGGCCCCCCTCGCGGGCGCGCTGGCAGCGGTGGCCGGTTGCGTGATTCTGCTGATCGCCGTGCGACCGGCGCCGGATCGGGCGAGAATGGCCGAACCGGTCACCTGACCAGGAATTTCACCGACACATCCAGCGGACAGCAGCGCCCGCTCGACCTCCCGGTCCGTCGACGGACCGCAGAAGATGGGCATGCGCATGCGGCGACGGTTGACGGCCGGTATCGGGGCACTGGCACTGGTGGTGGGGCTGGTCGGTGCGACCGTCGGCGCGCAGCCCGCGGCCGCGTCGATCGCCTCGAACGCGAACACCGCGGTCGGCTATGCCCACGGGCACGGCTACCGCTCCTCGATCACGGTGCTCGACACCCAGACCGGCTCGTTCGCCGGCGCCGGTGACTACAACAGCGCGTACGCCTCGGAGTCGGTGATGAAGCTCTTCATCGCCACCCGGCTGCTGATGACCGGTCAGATGACCGGCTGGAACGCCACCACCGCGTACAAGATGATCACCCAGTCCGACGACGCCTCGGCCAACGCGCTCTACGGCCGCACCGGCGGCGACGGGGTGATCACCTGGGTCAAGCAGGCGCTCAACATCCCGAACCTCGGCTCGCCGCCGCTGCGGCCGGGCTGGTGGGGCGGCACCCAGATCACCGCGGCCGGAATGGCCAGCTTCTACAACGCGATCCGGCACCGGCCCGGGGTCTGGAACTGGCTCGGCAACGCGATGCACCACGCCACCCAGTACGGCTCGGACGGCACGTACCAGTACTTCGGCATCCCGAGCGCGACCAGTGGCGCGGCGATCAAGCAGGGCTGGGGTGGCGACGACGCGGCCGGCCAGCCGGCGTTCAACTCGACCGGCGTGGTCAACGCCGACCGGTACGCGGTGGTGATCCTGACCCAGGGCGGGGTGTACGGCTCGCCGATCGCCGGCATGCTCACCAGCGAGGCCCGGTTGCTCATGCCCGGCGGCACGATCTCCAACGACGACCCGCTCGGCGGGGTGAGCAACTGGTCGCTGGCCGGCCGCTACCTGACCGTGACCGGCTGGTCGCTGGACCCGAACGCGCTCGGCACCCCGCTGCGGGTCTTCTTCTACGTCAACGGAAAGCCGTTCACCTACGTCGACTCGAACGTCCCGCGCGGTGACATCAACGCCCACTTCCACGCGAGCGGCAACCACGGGTTCAGCAAGACGCTGATGCTCAGCGACGGCACGAACGACGTCTGCGCGTACGCGATCAACGTCGGTGCCGGCGGCAACACCACGCTCGGCTGCCGGACCGTCCCGCTGTCCGGAGTGCCGCTCGGTGGCATCAGCTCGATCGGCCAGCGCGGCAACGTCGCCACCTTCACCGGCTGGTCGTTCGACTACGACGCGCCGGACACGGCGCTCACCGTGGTGGCCAGCATCAACGGCCTGTTCGCCGGCCGGACGGTGACCGACGTGCTGCGGCCCGACATCGACGCCGCGCTGCACGGCACCGGCACCCACGGCTACCGGCTGGACGTCCCGCTGCCGGCCGGCGTCACCGGAGTGTGCATCCAGACCTCGAACGTCGGCCCCGGCGCGTCCGTCCGGTTCGGCTGCCACACCTTCACGGTGCCGGTCTCGCCGATCGGGTCGCTGGATTCGGTGACGGTGCAGGGCAACCAGGCCGTGGTCAGCGGTTGGACGCTGGACTTCAGCAATCCCGCCCAGGCGATCGGCGCGGTGGTGAACGTGGGCAGCACGCACGCGGCGTGGGGTTACACCACGGTTGACCGGCCGGACGTGAACAGCGCCTTCGGGGTGACCGGGGTGCATGGCTTCAGCTTCACCGTGGCGCTGCCGGTCGGGACCAGCCAGGTGTGCGCGTACGGCGTGAACGTCGGTGCGGGCAGCAATGCCACCTTCGGCTGCCGGACGGTCGCGGTTGCCAGCGGGGCTGCTGCGCCCTCGGAGCCCGCTGCTCCGTCGGGGTCGGCCGTTCCGTCGGGGTCCGCCGCTCCGTCGGGGTCCGCCGCTACCGGTGCTGCGGCTCCGTCGGGGGCCGCAGCACCGTCGAGGCCGGTCGCTCCGTCGGGGTCGGCTGCCCCGTCGAGGCCGGTCGCTCCGTCGGGGTCGGCTGCCCCGTCGGCGTCCTCCTCGACGCCCGCTCGTTGACCGTGGCCGTGGATCGCTCCGGTGGACTTGTCGGAGGGGTGGCGTAAGGTCGGCTGGTTGCCTGGTCGTAGTCGATTTTAGAGTTATCCACAAAGCTAAATCTCGATCACCACGGGTAGGACCGGCCCGTTAGGGTCGGGGTGTGCACGCATTCGAGCATCGCGGGACCATCGTCCGCGCCGGACCGGACCTGCCTGGTCGGCTGGAGGTCGGCGCCGGGAGGTGGCGGCCGCGTACCCTCGTCGCGGTCCACCGCTGGCGGACACCGGGTGGTCGAACCTGCCGGCGGGCCGGGCCGCATCCGTCCGGAGCGGGATCGCGGAGCCGCCGACCGCGCGGCAGGCGGGTGTTTCCGTCCTATTGACATGACAGGTCGTTCAGGTAAAGATCTGAAACCTGAATCGGCTGTCAGGTTGGGAGTCCTCGGTGAAGAAGCTCGGCACGCTCGTACTGGCGGTGACGGTCGCCGGCGCACTCGGCGGCTGTGCCGCGAACGCCAAGAAGGACAGCGGCGGTTCCTCGTCCGGGTCCGCGGTCAAGGTGGCCGTCATCTACAGCAAGACCGGGTTGCTCTCGGCCTACGGCCAGGAGTACCTGCAGGGCTTCCAGGCGGGGTTGGACTACGCCACCCATGGCACCGACACCGTCAACGGCCACAAGCTCGAGATCACCTACGCCGACGACGCGGGCAACCCGACCACCGCGGTGGGCGCGGCCAAGCAGTACATCGGCCAGGGTTACAAGATCATCGCCGGCACCACCGACTCCGGCATCGCCACCCAGCTCGCCCCGCTCGCCGAGCAGAACAAGGTGCTCTACATCGACGGCCCGGCGGCGACCGACAAGATCACCGGTGCGAACAAGTACACCTTCCGGTCCGGTCGCCAGACCTACCAGGACGTCGCCACCGCCGGCACCTTCATCGGTGACCCGACGGGCAAGAAGGTGCTCGTCTTCGCCCAGGACACCACCTTCGGCCAGGGCAACGCCGCCGCGGTGAAGGCGGTGCTCGGCGCCAAGGGCGCCACCGTGGACCAGCTCCTGGTGCCGGCCTCGACCACCGACTTCACGCCGTTCGCCCAGCAGGCCGCGCAGGCCAAGGCCGACCTGGTCTTCGTCGCCTGGGCCGGCGCGACCACCGCACCGATGTGGCAGGCCCTCGACCAGCAGAAGGTGCTCAGCTCCACCAAGGTGGTCACCGGTCTGGCCAACAGTGCCTCGTTCGGCGCGTACGGCCCGGCTTCGGACAAGATCAACTTCCTCAGTTACTACTTCCCGGGCGCGGCCGACAACGCGGTCAACGCGGCCATGAAGGACGCCATCACCAAGGCCGGCGGCACTCCCGACCTGTTCTCGCCGGACGGCTTCGTGGCGGCGCAGATGATCGTGCACGCGGTGGACAAGGCCAACGGCGACGACGTGCAGTCGATGATCGGCGCGCTGGAGGGCTGGACCTTCGACGCCCCGAAGGGCTCGGAGACGATCCGGGCCAGTGACCACGCGATGTTGCAGCCGATGTTCCAGGCCAAGCTCACCGGCTCGGGCAGTTCCTGGCAGCCGACCCTGGTGACCACGGTTCCGGAGTCCGCCACGGCCCCGGGCACCGCGTGAGCCTGCCGGCCGGGCCTGGCACCAGCGGGCCCTCCGCAGCCAGTGCCCCGGCCGGCACCGGGCCGCAGGCCGCCGTCGAGGTCGGCGGCCTGCGCCTGCAGATCGGCGGCGCGACCATCCTCGACGGGATCGACCTGACGGCCCGCCCGGGTGAGCTGCTCGGGGTGATCGGCCCGAACGGCGCCGGCAAGACCACGCTGTTCAACGTGCTCACCGGCATCGTCCCGGCCACCGCCGGCCGGGTCCGGTTGCACGGGACGGACGTCACCACCGCACCGGTGACCCGGCGGGCCCGGGCCGGCCTCGGCCGCTCGTTCCAGACCTCCAGCCTGTTCGCCGAGCTGACCGTCGCCGAGAACGTCCGGATCGCCGCGCAGGCCGCCCTCGGCCGCAGCCTGAGCCTGTTCGCCCGGCCCCGTCCGGACGACCGGGCCAGTGCGATCGCCCGGCAGCAGCTTGCGGCCGTCGGGCTGCTCGGCCAGGCCGACCGGCCCGCCTCGGCCCTCTCACACGGTGAGCAGCGCAAGG
>DATJNU010000191.1:0-62435 GCA_035507775.1 Jatrophihabitans sp. | reverse complement strand
ACGACGACCGGGCCAGCACCGTCGCCCGCGAGCAGCTGGCCGCGGTCGGGCTGCTGGCCCAGGCCGGCCGGCCGGCCGCGGCCCTCTCGCACGGCGAGCAGCGCAAGGTCGAGATCGCGATGCTGCTGGCCGCCGACCCGTCCGTCGTGCTGCTCGACGAGCCGATGGCAGGCGTGGCCAGCGGTGACGTGGCCGGGCTGGTCGAGCTGATCCGCTCCGTCCACCGGCAGGGCCGCACCGTGCTGATGGTCGAGCACCACCTCGACGTCGTGCTCGACCTGGCCGATCGGGTCGCGGTGCTGCACCACGGCCGGGTGCTCGCCTGCGCCAGCCCGGCCGAGGTGATGGCCGATCCCGAGGTGCAGCGGGCCTACCTGGGACGGGCCGCATGACCGCGCCGGCTGCCACCGCGGTGCTGGCGGTGCGCGAGCTCGACGCCTGGATCGGGCTGCAGCAGATCCTGCACCGGGTCAGCTTCGAGGTGCCCGCGACCGGCGTCACCGCGCTGCTCGGCCGCAACGGGGTCGGCAAGACCACCACCCTGCGCGCGCTGCTCGCCCTGGTCCGGCGGTCCGGCTCGGTCACGCTGGCCGGCAGCAGGATCGACGCCGAGCCCACCCACCGGATCGTCCGGCGCGGCATCGGCTACGTCCCGGAGAACCGCGAGGTCTTCGCCGGCCTGACGGTCGCGGAGAACCTGCAGCTGGCCCGGCGCGGTCCCGGCGGCCCCGACCGCGACCAGCTGCTCACCGAGCTCTTCCCCGACCTGCTCGGTCGGCTCGCCCAGCCGGCCGGCACGCTGTCGGGCGGCCAGCAGCAGATGGTCGCGCTCGCCCGGGTCCTGCTCAACGACAACCGGGCGCTGCTGGTGGACGAGCCGACGAAGGGTCTCGCGCCGCGGGTGGTCGACCAGGTCGCGGACGCGCTCGCCGTCGCCGCCGAACGGCTGCCCCTGCTGCTCGTCGAGCAGGACCTCGCCGTGGTCGGCCGGCTGGCCACCCGGGTCGTCGTGCTGGCCGAGGGACGGGTCGTGCACACCGGACCGGCCGCGGACTTCCTCGGCGACCAGGCCGAGGTCCGCCGGCTGCTGGGTGTGAGTGGCTCGAACGCCGGTGGCGCGAACGCCGGCGGTGGCTCGGACGGGGGACACCGATGAGCACCGTGGTCCTGCTGGCGGTCACCGGCCTCGGCCTCGGCGGCCTCTACTTCCTGGTCGCCTCCGGCCTGTCGCTGATCTACGGCGTGATGCGGATCCTGAACTTCGCGCACGGCGCGTTCCTCACCGTCGGCGGCTATCTCGGGTACGAGGCCGGCCACCGGTTCGGCGCGCAGGCGAACTCCTGGCCGGTGTTCGCGCTGATGCTCGTGGTCGGCACCGTCGCCGGCGGCCTGCTGGCGGTGCTGGTCGAGCTGCTGCTGATCCGCAGGCTCTACGAGCGCGAGATCGAGCAGGTGCTGGTCACCGTGGGTCTGGGCCTGGCCGCCGTCGCGCTGGTCTCGGGCAGCTGGGGTTCGGACGCCCGGACCTTCCCGGCGCCGCGCTGGATGGCCCGGACCACCTCGATCTTCGGCGCCGACGTGCCGAACCTGCGCTTCGCCTGCATCGTCGCCGCGGTGCTGGTGCTGCTCGGGCTGCAGCTGCTGCTCGGGCGCACCCGGTACGGCCTGATCATCCGGGCCGGCGTGGAGAACCGGTCGATGGTCGCCGCGCTCGGCATCGACGTGCGCCGGACGTTCACCGCGGTCTTCGGCCTGGGCGGTGCGCTGGCCGGGCTCGGCGGCGTGCTGACCGCGCTCTACAACAGCACGGTCAGTCCCGGCATGGGTGACTCGCTGCTGATCTTCGCCTTCATCGTCGTGGTGATCGGCGGCCTCGGCTCGGTCACCGGTTCGGCCGTGGCCGCCGCCGGGGTGGCCCTGCTGCAGCAGTTCGCCAACTACTACGCCAGCGCCGGCATCGGCGACCTGACCGTGGTCGCCGCGCTGGCGGTGGTCCTGCTGCTGCGACCGTCCGGCTTCGTCGGGCGCCAGGTGAGGCTGGCATGACCGTCACCGACCCGGCCCGGGTGGCAAGCCCGCCCGCGGCGCCCCGGCGGCGTTCCGGCCGCGGCCTGATCCGGCCGGCCGTCGTCGTGCTGGTCACCGTGCTGCTGGCGCTGCTGCCCGAGCTGCAGGTGCAGCTGCCCGGCGTGCTGCCCGGCCCGACCTACACCGCCGGCACCGAGCAGCTGCTGGCCGGCTGCCTGCTGATCGGCGCGCTCGCGGTCACCTACAACCTGCTCTTCGCCGTCACCGGGCTGCTCTCGTTCGGCCACGCGCTCTACTTCGCGATCGGCTGCTACGGCTTCGCGATCCTGCTGCAGCGCGAGCACTGGGCGATCGTCCCGGCCGCCGTGGTGACGCTGCTGATCGGCACGCTCGCCGCCGTGCTGATCGGCCTGGTCAGCCTGCGGGTCACCGGCATCGCGTTCGCGATGGTGACGCTGGCCTTCGCCCAGGCCGGTGCGGTGCTGGTCGCGCGCAACACCGGCAACCTGACCGGCGGCGAGGAGGGGCTCGGCCTGACCGACGCCAAGCTGCCGGCCGCGCTGCTCGGCGTCGACAACACCCAGAACCTGTACTGGCTCGCGCTGGCGGTGGCGGCCGTGGTGCTGGCCGTCGTCGGCGGGGTGGTCGGCTCCCGGGCCGGGCATCTGATGCGGGCGGTCCGGGAGAACGAGCTGCGGGTCCGCGTCCTCGGTGTCCGGCCGTACCTGGTGCGGCTGCTGTCCTTCGGCGTGTCCGGCAGCCTGGCCACCCTGGTCGGCATGGCCTACCTGCTGGTGCAGGGTGGGGCGAACCCGCAGATCACCACGTCCAGCTTCACCCTGACGCTGCTGGTGATGGTGGTGCTGGGTGGCCTGGGCAGCCGGTGGGGGGCCATGCTGGGCGGCGTGCTCTACACCCTGCTCGACCAGCGGCTCGGCGTGCTCGCCGCCTCGTCCGGGATCGCCGGGCTGCCCGCCCCGCTGCGGGTCCCGCTGTCGCAGCCGGCCTTCCTGCTCGGGCTGCTCTTCGTGATCGTGGTGCTCTTCCTGCCTGGCGGCATCACCGGCTCGCTGGCCCGGCTGGCCGGCCGGGCCGGGCTGGGCGCCCGGCCGGCGACCTTGCTGGCCGAGCTGTCGAAGGCGGAGGCGGAATGAGCGGCGGTGGCCCCGCCGGGGCGCACACGCTCGGCCGCTGGGTCACCGACCGGGCCCGGGCCGACGGTGCCGCGATCGCCGTCGACGACCGGGGCGTGCGGATCAGCTACGCCGAGCTGGAGCGGCGCTCGGCCGGCCTGGCCGAACGGCTGCTGGCCGCCGGCCTGCGCCCCGGCGACCGGATCGCCACGCTCACCGGCAACAGTGCCGACCACGTGGTGCTGTTCTTCGCCTGTGCCCGGACCGGCCTCGTGCTGGTGCCCCTGTCCTGGCGGCTGACCCCGGTGGAGCTGGCCGAGCAGCTGGCCGACGCCGAGCCCGCGCTGCTGTGCCTGGAGGAGGAGTTCGAGGTGCCGGCCCGCGCCGCGCTCGCGCTGCTGCCGAACCGGATCCCGACCAGCCCGCTCACCCTGGCCGGCCTGGAACCGGGGGTCGCCGGGCCGCCGCCGCGCACGGTCTCGGACGACGACTCGCTGCTGATGATCTACACCTCCGGCACCAGCCAGCGGTCCCGCGGCGCGCTGCTCAGCCACGCCAACTGCTTCTGGACCAGCCTGTCGCTGTCCCGGACGCTGGAGATCAGCCGGCACGACACGGTGCTCTCGGTGCTGCCGCAGTTCCACGTCGGCGGCTGGACGATTCAGGCGCTGCTGGCCTGGTGGACCGGCGCCACCGTGGTGCTGGAGCGCACCTTCGACGCCGGCCGGGTGCTGCGGCTGATCGCCGAGAAGCGGATCACCACGATGATGGGGGTGCCGGCCAACTACCTGCTGCTGGCCCAGCACCCGGACTTCGGCCGGGCGGACCTGTCCAGCCTGCGGTACGCGGTGGTCGGCGGCGCGCCGATGCCGGAGCCGCTGCTGCGCACCTGGCTGGGCCGCGGCGTGCAGCTCGCGCAGGGGTACGGGCTCACCGAGGCGGCCCCGAACGTGCTCTGCCTGCGGCCGGAGGATGCCCGGGACCACCTCGGCTATGCCGGCACCCCGTACCCGCACGTCGAGGTGGCGGTGGCCGATCCGGCGACCGGCGCCCACCTGGCCGGCCCGGCCGCCGGCGAGCTGCTGGTGCGCGGGCCGAACGTCTTCCGCGGCTACTGGCGCGACCCGGTGGCCACGGCGTTCGCGCTGCGCGACGGCTGGCTGCACACCGGCGACCTCGTGGAGCGCGACGCCGACGGGTACTTCCGGGTACTCGACCGGCTGGACGACGTCTTCATCTCCGGCGGGGAGAACGTCTCGCCGGCGGAGGTGGAAAGCGCCCTGTTCGAGCACCGGGCGGTCGCCGACGTGGCCGTGGTCGGCCGCCCGGATCCGCGCTGGGGCGAGGTCGGCGTCGCGTTCGTGGTGATGCGGCCGGACTGCCACACCGACGCCGAGGACCTGCTCGAGCACTGCCGCAGCCGGCTGGCCGGCTACAAGATCCCGGCCCGGGTCGAGTTCGTCGAGGAGCTGCCGCGCTCCTCGGTCGGCAAGATCCTGCGGCGCGACCTGCGCGCCGACGCCGACGTGCCACGGGGACGGGTGGTGGCGCCGTGACCACCGCACCCCGCACCGCCCGAGGCGCGCAGACCCGCACCAAGCTGCTCGACGCCGCCGAGAAGGTGTTCGCCGAGCTTGGCTACCACGACGCCTCGATCGTCAAGATCACCGACGCGGCCGGCGTCGCCCAGGGCACGTTCTACCTGTACTTCAAGGGTAAGCAGGAGATCTTCGACGAGCTGGTGGAGGATCTCAACCGGCGGGTGCGGCACGCCATGAGCGAGGCGTCGGCTCGCGGCGGCAACCGGATCGAGTCCGAACGCCTGGGCTTCCAGGCGTTCTTCCGGTTCACCGCCGAGCACCCGGCGCTCTACCGGATCGTCCGGCAGGCGGAGTTCGTCTCGCCGGGCGCGCTGCGCATGCACTACACCCGGATCGTCGAGGGCTACGTCGCCGGCCTGGAGAAGGCGAAGAGCAACGGTGAGATCACCGAGCTGGACACCTCGGTGGCGGCCTGGGCGCTGATGGGCATCGGCGAGCTGATCGGCATGCGCTGGGTGCTCTGGGAGGACGGCAACCCGCAGCTGCCCGAGCCGGTGCTCGACGAGGTGATGGCGCTCATCCAGCGTGCCCTGGGCGCGCGGGGCCCCGGTAGCGACACGGAATCAACCGACAACGCGAGGAGATAACCACTGTGCTGACGAATCGGCGAGCCCTGGTGACCGGCGGCGCGAGCGGGATCGGCGCGGCTGCCGCCCGGGCGCTGGCCGAGGCCGGTGCCACCGTCACCGTCGCCGACCTCGACGGCACGGCGGCGCAGGCGGTTGCCGCCGAGATCGGCGGCCGGGCCTGGCAGGTCGACCTCACCGACACCGCCGCCCTTGCCGGCTCCCGGCTCGACTACGACATCCTGGTCAACAACGCCGGCATCCAGCACGTCTCGCCGATCCAGGACTTCCCGCCGGAGAAGTTCCGGCTGATCCTGGCCCTGATGCTGGAGGCGCCGTTCCTGCTGGCCCGCGCCGTGCTGCCCGGCATGTACGAGCGCGGCTTCGGCCGGATCGTCAACATCAGCTCGGTGCACGGCCTGCGGGCCTCGCCGTTCAAGTCGGCCTACGTCGCGGCCAAGCACGGCCTGGAGGGGCTGTCCAAGGTGATCGCGCTGGAGGCCGGCGGCAAGGGTGTCACCAGCGTCTGCGTCAGCCCCGGCTATGTCCGAACTCCCTTGGTGGACAAGCAGATCGCGGACCAGGCCCGGGCACACGGGATCAGCGAGGACGAGGTGGTCGAGCGGGTCTTCCTGGCCGAGAGCGCGGTCAAGCGGATGGCCGAGCCGGCCGAGGTGGCCAGCCTGGTGGTCTGGCTGTGCGGTGACCAGGCCGGCCTGGCCAACGGGTCGAGCTACACCCTGGACGGCGGCTGGAGCGCCCGATGAGTGACTACCGCACCGAGGACGTCCCGGTCCGGGGCGGCATGCTGCGGGTCGGCTGCTGGCAGTCGGGCGAACCGGAGCGGGTGGTGCTGGCGATCCACGGCATCACCTCCACGCACCTGGCCTGGCCGCTGGTGGCCGAACGCCTCACCGACACCCTGGTGCTGGCGCCGGACCTGCGCGGCAGGGGCCGCAGCGCCGACCTGCCCGGCCCGTGGGGGATGGCCCAGCACGCCGACGACCTGGCCGCCGTGCTGACCGCGCTGGCACCGGGCCGGCGCGCGGTGCTGGCCGGGCACTCGATGGGCGGCTTCGTCGCCGTGGCGCTGGCCACCGCCTACCCGGAACTGGCCGGCTCGGTGGTGCTGGTCGACGGCGGCATCCCGCTGGTGCTGCCGGACGGCTGGGAGCTCGCCGAGGCGGCCCGGGTGGGCCTCGGGCCGGCGGCCGCGCGGCTGGAGCAGACCTTTCCCGACCGGGCCGCCTATCAGGCATTCTGGCGGGAACACCCAGCGTTCGCCGGGCAGTTCTCCGACGCGGTGGCCGCCTACGTCGACTACGACCTGCGTCCGGACGGGCCTCCCTGGCGCAGCAGTTGCCAGCCGGAGGCGATGTTCGCCGACCACGCCGAGCAGTTCACCGGCGGCCCGGTCGACCACGCCTGGCCGTCGCTCACCGCACCGGTGAGCCTGCTGCGCGCACCGCGGGGCCTGCAGGACGAGCCCGGCGGCCTCTACACCGAGGCCGCCCTGGACCGCTGGCACGACGAACACCCCGCATTCCACTGGCAGAACGTCGACGGCGTGAACCACTACACCATCACCCTCGGCGAGGCGGGCGCGGCCGCGGTGAGCGCCGCCATCGCCGAGCAGCGTCCGGCCGCCCCGCAGCTGCGGGCACCGGCCGGCTAGCGCCACCCCGTCCACACCCCCACCCGAAAGGCCTGATGCACATGTCTCGATCTCGTGCTGCCCTGAACCGGCCGCTGATCGCGGCGTTCATGGCGATTGCCCTGATATTGCTGGCGATCGGAGCGCTGCAGAGCCGGCGCCCGGCAGCCGCCGCCACCGGCTCACTGGTCGCGGTCGGCTCGTTCGGCAGCAACCCCGGCAACCTGCAGATGTACACCTACACGCCGGCCGGCCTGCCCTCGAACGCGCCGCTGGTGGTGGCCATGCACGGCTGCACCCAGACGGCGAACGACTACTTCACCCATTCCGGCTGGGCGGAGCTGGCCGACACCTACAAGTTCGCGGTGGTGTTCCCGCAGCAGCCGTCCTCGAACAACAGCACGCTCTGCTTCGACTGGTGGACCCCGTCCGACGACAGCCGCGGGGTCGGCGAGGCGGCCTCGGTCAAGGCGATGGTCGACTACGAGAAGAGCCACCTCTCCATCGACTCGGCAAGGGTGTTCCTGACCGGCCTGTCCGCCGGCGGCGCGATGACGGCCGACCTGCTCGCCGACTACCCGGACGTCTTCGCCGGTGGTGCCACCGACTCCGGTCTGCCGGCCCAGTGCGCGACCAGCCAGACCCAGGCAACGAACTGCCAGCAGAACAACCAGAACCTGACCCCGGCCCAGTGGGCGGCGCGGGTGACCGCGGCCTACTCCGGCTACAGCGGCCCGTACCCGCGGGTGGCGATCTGGCAGGGCACCGGTGACTACATCGTCTACCCGGTGAACGGCACCGAGCTGCGCGACCAGTGGACCGCCGTGCACGGGGTGAGCCAGACCCCGTCGAGCACCCAGACGCTGACCGGCGGCACCACCGAGACCACCTACAACGACTCCGCCGGCACCGCCCAGGTCGCCTTCTTCTCGATCGCCGGCATGGGCCACGGCACCGCGGTGCACCCGGGCAGCGGCACCGACAACTGCGGCTCGACCGGAGCGTACTTCCTCGACTACATCTGCTCGTCCTACTACACCGCGCAGTTCTGGGGGCTGACCGGCGGCGGCAACCCGACCACCACGCCGACCACCACCAGCCCGAGCCCGACGCCTACCCCGACCCCGACCTACACCTGCGTGACCGCCAGCAACTACGCGCAGACCCAGGCCGGCCGGGCCTACCAGTCGGGCGGTTACACCTACGCCAACGGCTCGAACCAGAACATGGGGCTCTGGAACACCTACGTCACCCACACCCTGCGCCAGACCGGCGCGAACTACTGGGTGATCGCCGACGGCCAGTGCTGAGCGCGTGAGATGCCCCGGGCGGCTGGTCCGGCCAGCCACCCGGGGCGCTATCTGCTGGTACCTACAGCGTGACCGCGGCGCTCGGGGTGTTGCCGTAGCTGTTGATCATCAGGATCCGGTACTGGGTGCCGGCCGGCGGGCTGGAGTAGTCCGTCGCGCTGCCGGCGCCGCCCGTGCCGCTGACCGGCGCGTACTGCGAACCCACCGACAGCCAGCTCGCCCCACCGTCGGTGCTGCGCTGCAGCCAGAACCCGGTCTCGTCGTTGGCGTTGTCGACGAAGCGCACCACGACCGAGGTGCCGGTGTCGGTCAGCTTCAGGTTGGACGCGGCCGACGGCGGCCCGGGCGTGACGTACGTGCGGCAGAGCAGGTCGTGGTCGGTGCCGCCGCCCGCGTTGAACGCCCGCAGGCAGAAGGTGTGCGTGCCCTTCGCCGGCGACTTGGTGGCGTAGACGTCGAAGCCGTGGTTGTCGCCGTAGCCGGGGTAGGTCGCGTTCAGGTTGCCGGAGGTGCCACTCGCGGTGGTGGTCGAGACCAGCGCCCCGTCGGCGTAGAGGCCGACCTGGATCGGTGCCGTGGTGTCCCAGTCCGCCGCCCAGCCCGACCAGTAGTACGTCGAGCCCCACAGGTTCTCGGTCACCGAGCCGGTCGGGTCGGCCGGCTGCTCGTGGGTCCGGGCCACCACGTGCGCGGCGGCACTCGTCGAGCACAGCCCGGTGTCGCCGTCACAGCGCTGGGCCGAGACGTAGTAGTCGAGGTAGTGGTTGGCCGGCGCGCCGGTGTCGGTGAAGCCGGCAGAGTTGGCCGGCGCGGTCAGCACCGTGCTCGACATGCCCGACGGTGAGCGCCGGATGACGTAGCTGGTCTCGGTGCTGGCGTTGTCGGTCCACTGCAGGGTGACCGAGGTCTGCAGGACGCTGGACGTGACCAGGTTGGTCGGCGCCGGCGGTGTCGGCGGCGGCGGCGGTGGCTGGTCGTAGCAGTAGGACGGCGGGTTGTCCGCGTCGCACGGGTTCATCGCCAGCGCCGGCGCCGCTCCTGCCACTCCGGCGGCCAGCAGCCCGGCGGCCAGGACGGCGCCGGCGGTGACCACCCGAAAGGTTCCCCCCACGAGAATCTCCCTTTTCCATAACAAGAAACGCCGCTTGCCGCGGCGTCCCAACGGTGTTTGTCGGGGTGAAGGAGGGGTGCCGGGCAGGTCTGATACGGGGCAGCAGCTGCCCTGTCCGGTGGCGGCAGCTCGGCAGGTTTCGCCGGTACTCGGAGTGCGCCCCGGCGGAATGTCGCGAACGCGGCCATACGGCTAGCGCCCCGGACCGGAACGAAGCCCCGCCGGGCGATCGGGTACACCGATGGGCGGTACGGGAAATCGCCACCGCGGTGCTTTGGTCTAGACAACTGCCGGAGTTCCGGGCTAGCGTGCGAAAGCACACATCCGGCAAACGATCCGCCGCCGCGGTGCTGGGAGGATGGCTGTGATCAGCAGGGCGTACGGCAAGGGCCCGGCCCGCGCGATGGGTCGCAGTCCGGCCTGGCGGCTGGCGGCAGGCATCACCATCGCGGCGCTGGCGATGGCGAGCGGTGCGCCGGCCTCGGCCAGCGGCCCGGCCGGAGGGCAGGGTTCGGCCAGCGGCCCGGCCTCGGCCAGCGGCCCGGCCGGAGGGCAGGGTTCGGCCGCAAGGCACGGTTCGGTCGAGCAGAACTCGCCCGCACAGCTGATCCCGGCGCCGTCGTCGGCGTTGAGCGCGATGATCGGCAGCGACCGGACGGTCCTGCGGGCGGGCAGCGCCCAGCAGGCCGGGCTGCTGCCGGAGCCGATCGCCAGGATCGGTCGGGACGTGGCGGCCGGCCTCGCGCCGCAGGGGAGCGGACAGCATCCGCTGTTCCCCGGAGCGGTGTCGCTGCAAGCGCACCGGGGCGTCATCGTCTCCGACGTGGCGGTGGGCTACGCCTACCTCTACTCCGATTCGGTGCCGACGCTCTTGCCGACCGACCAACGGGTCGAGACCCGGCTGGACACCATCTACGACGTCGCGTCCCTGTCCAAGCTGTTCACCAGCATCGTGGCGATGCAGTTGGCCGAGCAGGGCAAGCTCTCCCTGCAGGCCCCGGTGGTCGACTACCTGCCGGCCTTTGGAGCGCACGGCAAGTCCGGCATCACGCTCACCAATCTGCTCACCCACACCTCCGGGCTCGCCCCGGATCCGGACCCGGCCCTCTGGCAGCTACCGGCGGATCAGCGGGTCGGCGCCATCCTCGACGCGGTGCCGAGCGCCGCACCCAACACCACCTACATCTACTCCGATCTCAACATGATGACCCTGGCCCTGGTCGAGCAGGCCGTCACCGGAACGACGCTGGACCAGCTGGTCGCCCGGCAGATCACCGGACCGCTGCACCTGACCAGCACGATGTACAAGCCGCCGGCGGCGCTGCTGCCGCGGATCGCCGCCGAGGAGTACCAGACGGTGCCGGACCGCGGCCTGGTGCACGGGCAGGTGCACGATGAGAACGCGTGGGCCCTCGGCGGCGTAGCCGGCCACGCCGGGGTGTTCTCCGACGCGCGGGACCTTGCAGTGCTCGCCCAGACCCTGCTCAACGGAGGCAGCTACGGTCACGTCCGGATCCTGTCGAAGGCGTCGGTCCTGGCCATGTTCAGCAACCTCAACCAGGCATTCCCCGGCGACAATCACGGGTACGGCTTCGAGCTCTACCAGCACTGGTACGAAGGCGCGTTGGCCACGCCGTACACCGTCGGACACACCGGCTTCACCGGGACCGACATCGTGATCGACCCGACCACCCAGTCGTTCTCGATCCTGCTCACCAACGCGGTACATCCCAGTCGCAGCTGGGGATCGACGAATCCCGTGCGGCGGGCCGTCGCCGACGATCTGGCGCGCGCCATCCCGGTGCGCCCGGTCGGCGGCGGGACGGCCTGGTACTCGGGCATGCACGACGCGGCCACCGAGACGGTCACGGTCCCGGTGGCGGGGCTGTCCGGCGATGCCCGCCTCGGCTTCGCGCTCTGGTTCGACACCGAGCCGACCGATGTCCTGACGTTGCAGGAATCCACTGACGCCGGAAAGGACTGGACCACCGTCGCGTTAACCGTCACCGATGGGAAACGGCAGTATTCGACTCCGGGCACGGTGAGCGGATACTCCGGACATCGCTGGTACGCCGCGCGGGCCCCACTAGCGCCGTCGCCGGGACCGGTGCTGTTGCGGTGGACCTACCGGGCCGACGGCTCGTACCACGGCCGCGGGGTGTACCTGGATCACCTTGTCGTGCTTGACAGTTCGGGGCTGCGCTTCGCCGACGACCGGCCCGGTGATGCCGCGGCGACGGCCGCCGTGGGCTTCGAGGCCAGCAGCAACTAGCGGTGCGGCCGGCCGTCGGCGACTCGGGTCGGAACTCTCACGCCGGGGCGCGACCGCCGCCGGACGGGTCGACCGCCGCGGCGACAGAGCCGGCCGCCTCGGCAAGGCGCCGTTCGGCCTCTGCAGCCTCGACGCCGAGCAGCACCATGACGGTGGCGACCTTGCACCTGTTGCCGGCCCGCTCCAGGGCTGCGCCGGCCACCTCCACGTCGACGCCCGCCGCCTCGGCCACGATGCGACGCGCCCGGTCGAACAGCTTCTCGTTCGTCGGCCGCATGTCGATCATCAGGTTCTCGAACGTCTTGCCCAGCTGCACCATCGCCGCGGTGGACAGCATGTTGCACACGAGCTTCTGAGCCGTGCCGGCCTTGAGGCGGGTGGAACCGGTCAGCACCTCGGGGCCGGTGTCGACCTCGATCGCGATGTCGGCGTGCGCGCTGGTCAGTGCCGCCCGGTTGCAGGCGACCGACACGGTCACCGCTCCGCGCTCCGCGGCGCGGTCCAGTCCCGCGATGACATAAGGGGTCCGCCCGCTGGCGGCCAGGCCGACCACCACGTCGGAGGGCGAGATCGCCAGCCCGTCCACGGCACGCTCGGCATCCGCCGGATCGTCCTCGGCGCCCTCGGCCGCGATCCCGAACGCGCCGGCGCCGCCGGCCAGCAGGGCAACCACCTGATCCGGCGGGGTGCCGAAGGTCGGTGGGCATTCCACCGCGTCCAGCAGGCCGATCCGGCCACTGGTGCCGGCGCCGAGATAGACCAGTCGGCCGCCCCGGCGCAGTGCCCGGGCGATCTGCGACACCGCCTCGGCGATCTGCGGTAACGCCGCGCGGACGGCGTCGGCGACACCGCGGTCCTCGTCGTTCATCACCTGGAGCAACTCGGCCACCGACATGTGGTCCATGCCCCTGGTGCGCTCGTTGCGCAGCTCCGTCCGCAACGTGGCCAGCTCGGGCTGCCGCGGCGCGCTCACGAGGGCCTCCGTCGGGTCGCGCCGCGGGCACGCCCGCGGTGGATCGCGCTGAACGTGCTGCTCAACGCCGCGCCGGCTTGGCCGTAGCACCGCTGCGCCACGCCGACGAACAGGAAGTCGACCAGGGCGAGTTGGGCTATCCGGCTGACCGTTGCCCCGGAGCGGAAGGGTGGTTCTCGAACGGTCGTGGTGAGCACCAGGTCGGCGGCCCGGGCCAGCGCGGAACCTGCGAAGTTGGTCACCGCGATGGTGGTCGCGCCTCGCTCGGCGGCCAGCCGCAGCGGCTCGATGGTGTCGGTGGTGCTGCCGGAATGCGAGATCGCCAGCGCGACGTCGGAGCTGCCGAGCAGGGCTGCCGCGGTGAGTGCCGAGTGCGGATCGGTCCAGACGAACGCGAGCAGGCCGATCCGGTGCAGCTTCTGGTGCAGATCCAGGCCGACGAGGCCGCTGGCACCGGTACCGAAGATATCGATGCGGCGCGCGCCGACCAGCCTGCCGACCGCGTGGTCCAGGGTGTCCAGGTTCAGGTGCTGGGCGGTCTCCTCCAGCGCGCGCGCCTCGTTGTAGGCGATCTTGTCGACCACCTGGCGCAAGGTGTCCGCCGGATCGATGTCGCCGGTGGCGGCCGGTCGCTGCGCGACCAGAGCGTCTTCCCGGGCGGCCGCTCCGGCAAGGCCCAGCCGCAGCTGAGGGTCATTGGCGAAGCCGACCGCTCGGCAGAACCGCATGACCGTGGCCGCCGAGGTGTCGGCGGCGCTGGCCAGCGCGCTGATCGAGAGCTGGGCGGCTGCTGCGGGGTCGGCGAGGATCACGGCACCGACTCGCCGCGCTGCCGGCTGCAGGGACGGCAGCGCGCCACGGATCCGGACCAGGACGTCCGTGCCGTTCTCGGTACCTGGCAGCGACATGGGAGAACCTTCCCCGAGATCACACGAGCTCCCGCGAGGCTAACGAACGGCATGTCAACAAACAACATCAAGGGCCAAGCTGAAGTTAATTATTGACATGAAGCGGTGATTGTCCACATACTCCTTCGACGTCGGCGGCTGGCTCGCCCCGAGGCGTGGGGCCTCGGGCAACCCAAGGAGCGTCATGCCCGCAGTGCTCGCGGTGGACCTCGGCAAGACCCATTGCCGCGCCGCGCTGTGGTCGGACCGATCCACAGCGCCGATCGACTCGACAGCGCCGATCGACTCGACAGCGCCGATCGACTCCACAGCGCCGATCGAGTCCACGGGGCCGGTCGCCGCAGCCGGCGGACCCGGCTCACCGGGACTCGCGGCGCCGGGCGGCGTCCTCGCCGCCGGCGAGGCGATTGCCCGCGTCGCCCACCAGGTCCTGGCGGATGCCGGGCACCCCGCGGTGGCTGCCGTGTCCGTGGGAGCGGCCGGAGCGCTGGCCGCACCCGAGGCGGCCAGGGCGTTGGCCGGCCGGTTGCCGGCGCTGATCCCGACCGGCGAGGTGGTGGTGTGCAGCGATGCGCTGGCCGCCCACGCCGGGGCGCTCGGTGGCCGGGCCGGCCTCGTCCTGACCGCCGGCACCGGCGCGGCGGTGATCGGCGTCGGCGCCGGCCGGCTGGTGCGGGTGGACGGCTGGGGCCCGCTCCTCGGTGACGCCGGCAGCGGCGGTTGGATCGGCACCGAGGGGCTTCGCGCGGCGCTGCGGGCCGTCGACGGGCGCGGTCCCGGCACCGACCTGGTGCGATCGGCCACGGCCGAGTTCGGTGACCTCGGCCAGCTCCCGGGCATCGTGGGTCGCGAGGCCAACCCGACCCGGACGATGGCTGCCTTCGCGCCCAGCGTGGCCGCGGCCGCCGCGGCCGGCGACCAGGTGGCCGCCGGCATCATGCGGGCAGCCGCCAGGGCGCTGGCCGACTCGGTGGTCGCGGCCGCGGCGCAACTCCAGCTGACCGAGTCGGACCTTGCCATCGTCGGGGGCCTGGCCGAGCTCGGCGCGGTCCTGCTGCAGCCGCTCCTGGACCAGGTGCAGTCCCGGTTGCCAGGTCTCCGGCTCCGTCAACCGGACGGCAGCGCCCTCGACGGTGCCCGGCTGCTCGCCGAAGACCCCGGCACCGCCGTGGAACCGCACGTGCATCGTCACTTCCCCGCCGGCCGCACCGGCGGCGCCCACCGCACCGCTCACCACGCGAAGAAGGAGTAGCTTCCATGCGCTCACTGGACCTGGTCGTCCTGGTGGTCTACCTGGTCGTCATCGCGACCATCGGCCTGCGCCTGTCCGGGCGGCAGCGTTCCACCCAGGACTACTTCGTGGCCGAGGGCCAGATGCCGTGGTGGGCGGTGTGCTTCTCCGTCGTCGCGACCGAGACCAGCGTGCTGACCGTGATCAGCGTGCCCGGTGGCGCCTACAACGCCCAGGGCTTCGGCAACGTGGAACTGGCGTTGGGCTACATCATCGGACGGCTCGTGGTCGCGACCGTCCTCATCCCGCTGTACAAGCGCGGCGGCTTCGTCAGCGCGTACCAGTACCTGGCCCTGCGGTTCGGCCGCAACCTGCAGGGCCTTGCCTCGATCACCTTCGTCTTCACCCGGCTGATGGCCGAGGGCGTCCGGCTCTTCGCCTCCGCGATCCCGATCAAGCTGCTGCTGGACGAGTTCGGCATGCACGTCGGCTACAGGTCCATCATCATCGTGCTCACGGTGCTGACCGTCGGCTACACCTACCTGGGCGGCATCAAGGCAGTCATCTGGACCGATGCGATCCAGATGGGCCTCTACCTCGGAGGGGCGTTGCTGGCCCTGTGCGTCCTGTCGGCGCACGTCGGTGGCCACGGCTACAGCGCCGCCCTGCACGCGGGCAAGTTCCGGCTGTTCGACACCGACTTCGGCGCGTCGCACATCCTGACGAGTTCCTTCGCGCTGCCGACCGCGATCCTGGGTGGCGCGCTGTTCTCCATGGCCAGCCACGGCTCGGACCAGCTGATCGTGCAGCGGATCCTGGCCTGCCGTGACCTGCGTGCCGGGCAGAAGGCGATGATCGGCTCGGCGGTCTTCGTGACGATCCAGTTCGCCGCGTTCTCGCTGGTCGGCGCGCTGCTGTGGTCCTACAACGGCGGCAAGACGTTCAAGCAGCTCGGGCTCGCCACCAGCGACAATCTCTACCCCGACTTCATCCTGCACGCGCTGCCGGTCGGCATCTCCGGACTGCTGGTCGCCGGCATCCTCGGCGCCGCGATGGGCTCGCTGTCCTCGGCGTTGAACTCGATGTCGAACTCGACCGTCGCCGACATCATCTCCAGCTTCGCCACCCGAATGCCGGACGACGCGACGATGCTCACGCTCGCCCGGGTCATGACGCTCGTCTGGGCGGTGCTGATGGCCGTCTTCGCGTGCGGCTTCAGCGCCAGCACCGGCAACGTCTACCTCACCGGCCTGGCCATCGCCGGCTACACCTACGGCGCGCTGCTCGGCGCGTTCCTGCTCGGCCGGCTGGTGGCCCGGGCCAACCAGCTGGATGCGGTCATCGCATTCCTGGTCACCGTCATGGTGATGACCTACATCGTGCGCGAGGTCAAGATCGACGCGACGGTGGCCGGGGTCACCAAGCCGACCGCGATCGCCGCGCAATGGCTGGTGCCCATCGGCGTGCTGGTGACGCTGCTGGTCGGCGGTGTGCTCAGCCTGTTCCACCGTCGGCCCGCCGGGGCAACGGCCGACGTCGAGGCGGAATCCTCGACCGCACTGTCCCGCTGAGAAAACTGTCCCGCTGAGAAAACTGTCCCGCTGAGAAACCTGTCCCGCCGAGAAACCTGTCCCGCCGACCTGCCGGCAGCCGCTCCGAGGCCCGGCGCGGGTCAGAGCACCTTGGACAGGAACGCCTTCGTCCGCTCGTGCTGCGGATCGGCCAGCACCTCGCGCGGCTTGCCGGACTCGACCACCACGCCGGCGTCCATGAACACCAGCGAGTCGGCGACCTCGCGGGCGAAGCCCATTTCGTGGGTCACCACGATCATGGTCATGCCGTCCTGGGCGAGCTGGCGCATCACGTCGAGCACCTCGCCCACCAGCTCCGGATCCAGCGCCGAGGTGGGCTCGTCGAAGAGCATCAGCTTGGGTTCCATCGCCAGCGCCCGGGCGATGGCGACCCGCTGCTGCTGGCCGCCGGACAGCTGCGCCGGGTAGGCGTTCGCCTTGTCCACCAGGCCGACCCGGTCCAGCAGCTGGCGGGCCCGGGTGGTGGCCTCGTCCCGCTTCTGGCGCTTCACCTGCATCGGCGCCTCGACGACGTTCTGCAGCGCGGTCTTGTGCGGGAACAGGTTGAACCGCTGGAACACCATGCCGATGTCGCGCCGCTGGCGGGCCGCGTCCTTCGGGTGCATCTCGTGCAGCTTGCCGCCGCGCAGCTGGTAGCCGACCAGCTCGCCGTCGACGTAGAGCCGCCCGGCGTTGACCTGCTCCAGGTGGTTGATGCACCGCAGGAAGGTGGACTTGCCCGAGCCGGACGGCCCGATCAGGCACATCACCTCGCCCCGGTTCACCTGCAGCGTGATGCCCTTGAGCACCTCGAGCGCGCCGAATTGCTTGCACACGCCCTCCGCGCGGACCATCGGCGCGCCGTGTGCCTCAGACATGCCCGCCTCCCAGGCCCTGGGCGTCCGCCAGCGCCTGCAGCTGCCGGCCCGACATGGTGCGCGAGGCCCCGCGGGCGAAGTACCGCTCCAGGTAGAACTGCCCGATCATCAGGATCGAGGTGAAGAACAGGTACCAGGCCGAGGCCACGAGCAGCATGGGGATCGGGTTGAACGTCTCGATCGACAGGTCGCGGGTGCGGCTGTAGAGCTCGAACGTGTACGGCACCGCCGTGACCAGCGAGGTGGTCTTGAGCATCGAGATGAGTTCGTTGCCGGTCGGCGGGATGATCACCCGCATCGCCTGCGGCAGCACGATCCGACGCATCGTCTGCGACCACGACATGCCGAGCGCGACCGCGGCCTCCTGCTGGCCCTCGTCCACGCTGGTGATGCCGGCCCGGACGATCTCGGCCATGTAGGCCGCCTCGTTCAGGGTCAGCCCGATCACCGCGAGCCAGAAGTAGCTGAAGAACCTGCTCGTCTGGATGTGCGCGAACTGGTGCACGAACGGCACGCCGATGTCGATCTGCTTGTAGATCGTGGACATCAGGCCCCAGAACACCAGCTGCACGTAGACCGGGGTGCCGCGGAAGAACCAGAGGAACAGCCAGCTGACCCACTTCAGCACCGGGTTCGGCGACAGCCGCATCACAGCCAGGATCACGCCCAGGATGATCGCGAAGAACATCGCGTACGCGGTCAGCAGGAGCGTGATCATGGCGGCCTGCTCGACCCGCACGTCGAACAGGTACTTGCCGACCGCGCTCCAGTCGTAGGCGGAGTTGGTGGCCGCGCCGTAGACGAACAGCGCGAGCAGCACGACCACCACCGCCGCGGCGATCGCCCGGCCGGGCCGGCGCAACGGAACGGCGACGATGAGTTCGGGCTGGTCGCCGCCCGCGGCCTGCCGCGTCGTCGGGCTCTCCCGCGTGCTCATCCCTAGCTGGACGCGCCGTTGATGGTGGCCTTGGTGATGGCGCCGGCCTGCACGCCCCACTTGGTCAGGATCTGGGTGTAGGTGCCGTTGTCCATCATGTCCTGGATCGCCTTCTGCAGCGCCTGCTGCAGGCCGGTGTTCGTCTTGGCGACCACCAGGCCGTACGGGGCGCCACCGTAGATGTCACCGGCCAGCTGCAGCTTGCCCTGCGACTGCTTGACCGCGTACTCGGTGATCGGCGAGTCGGCGTCGAAGGCGTCGGCCTGGCCGAGGATGACGGCCTGGTTCACCGCGCCCTGGCTGTCGATCTTGAGGATGGTGATCGGCTTCTTGCCGGCCGCGACGCAGTCCTTGCTCTTGCCCGGCAGGTCGTCGGTCTGCTCGGTGGTTCCGGTCTCCACCGCCACCTTCAGCCCGCAGGCGTCGTCCGGCTTGACCGTCTTGCCGGCCGGGGCGGCCCACTGCATGCCGGCGGTGTAGTAGTTGACGAAGTCGACCTGCTGCTCGCGCTCCTTGTTGTCGGTCAGCGACGACATGCCGATGTCGAACTTCGCGCCCTTGACGCTCGGGATGATGGTGTCGAAGCCCGATTCCTGGTACTGGGTGGTGATCCCGAGCTCCTTGGCGACCCCGTCGAGGAAGTCGACCTCCCAGCCGACGATCTTGTTGGTCCTGGTGTCGCGGTACTCGTTCGGCTCGTACGGCAGGTTGATGCCGACCACCAGCTTGCCGGCCGACTTCACCGACGCAGGCAGCAGCGCCGCGGCCGCCGAGTCCTTGCTGATCGCACCGACCGTGCCGCTGCTGCTCGGTGCCGACGGCCCGCTCGACTTGGAGTTGTTGACACATCCGGTCAGTGCCAGCGCCCCCGCTGTCACAGCTCCGGCCACGGCAAGGGTGGAACGACGGACGAACACAGGAACCATTACCTCCGGTCTCGGGTGTCGGACCACAGACTCTAGGCGCACCGGGCAGCACCGATGTCGGTCCGTCCGGCCCGAGACGCAAACGTAACCGCAGGCTCGGGGTTTGTTAAGTGCACCCGATCGCCCGGACGCGCCACCTGCTCGACCGGCCTGCGGCCGCGGCGGCCCGATCCGTCCGGCCTCGCCCCTCTTGCCCGGCTGCCCCTGCCCTCCGGCGCGGCGGCGCATCAGATAAGCCCGGTCACCGGACCGGCGTGCCCCCGGTGTCCGGACCGGCGTAAGCCCCGCCTCCGGAAACGGAAGGTGACCGGCCAGGGCCGGCCCTCAGCGGAACGAGCCGGGCGCCGGCAGCCGGAACAGCCGGCGCCGGATCGCATCGAGCACCGGCGCCGGCAGCCGGCTGAGCACCGACAGCAGCCGGCCACCCTTGCCGGCCACCACCCGGGCCGGGCTGCGCCGGGCGGTGAGCGCCCGCACCACCGCCTCGGCCACCGCGGTCGGCGGGCTGCCGGTCTTCTCCTGCGCGACCGCCCGGGAGACCATGCGGCTGAAGGTCTCGCCGTAGAGCTGCCGGGCGTCCGGGTCGAGGCCGGCCACCAGCCTGTCGGCATCGCGCTGCAGCTTGTCCGCCGCGTCGGTGTGGATCAGGGCCGGGGCGACGATGGTGACGCCGATGCCCCAGGGCGCGAGCTCCTGCCGCAGGCTGTGCCCCACCATCGACAGCGCCGCCTTGCTGGCGGTCAGCGGGCCGGCGAACGGCATCGCCATCCGGTCGCCGATGGAGCTGATCAGCACGATGCGGCCGGCCGCCTGCCGGATCAGGGGGAGGAAGTGCTGGGTGACCGCCACCTGGCCGATCACGTTCACCTCGAGCTGGGTGCGCAGCCGCTCCAGCGGCAGCACCTCCAGCGGGCCGGCCACCCCGATGCCGGCGTTGTCGACGAGGGCGTCCAGGCCGGCCGCGCCGACGTGCTCGCGGACCGTCTTGCCTGCGGCCACCAGCGAGTTCTCGTCGGTCACGTCCACGGTCAGGCTGGTGACGTGCCGCTCGTCGTACGGGTCTCCCGGATGGTCGGCGTGGTGCAGCCCGGCGAATACGTGCCAGCCGCGTGCGGCGAGCGCTCCGACGGTGGCCCGGCCGATCCCGGAATTGGACCCGGTTACGAGAACGTGTTTGCGGGAGCACGAGGAGGCAGTCATGCTGGAATTCTACTGGCGTTGAGTTGTGGGCCGGAACCATTTCTCGGATAAATGAACTGTTCATGACATTAGTCCGTGATGGGGGTTGCGTACCTATGGTCCGGAGTGATTAGCTTCCTCACCTGATGATTTCACTACCTGATGAGGGGGCCGGATGGGGGCGACCTCTGCCGCTGCCGCGGATCGGGTGACGGCCAACGTGCTCCTCGGCCTGGCCCTGGTGACGGCGGTCTGCCTGCTTGCGACCAGGCTGATGCGGCGGTGGAATCAGCCGCCGGTGATCGCGGAGATCCTGGCCGGCCTGGCGCTCGGCCCGATCGCCCTGGGCTACCTCCCGGGTAACCTGCCTGAACGACTCTTTCCCTTGGACATAAGGCCATTCCTGACTGTGCTGGCCAACGTCGGGCTGGTCCTGTTCATGTTCGTGGTGGGCTTCGAGATCGACCTGCCGGCCATCCGCCGGATGCGGGGGAGCGCGGTCTCGGTGGCGGCGACCTCGGTGCTGCTGCCGTTCGGGATCGGCTTCGGCCTGGCCCTGCTGGTGGATCTCGGGGCCGGTGCCACGTCGCACCCGGCGGCCGGCCGGATGGTGCAGGCGCTCTTCATCGGCACCGCCTTCTCCGCGACCGCCTTCCCGGTGTTGGCCCGCATCCTGGACGACACCGCGCTCAAGCAACTGCGGATCCGGAACCTCGCGCTCAGTGCGGCCGCGGCCGGGGACGTCGTCTCCTGGGCAATGCTGGCCGTGGTGGTGGCGCTCAGCAGGCAGGCCGGGCCCCGCTCGACGGTGCTGCTAGTGGTCGAGTTCGCCGCTCTCGTGCTCGCCCTGCGCTACCTCGCCCGGCCGCTGATCACCTTTCTGCTCAAGGAGAATCAGGACGGCACCGCGGCCTCCAGGGCGCTCGGTGTGGTGCTGGTCGGCGTCTTCCTGTGTTCCTGGTCGACCACCGCGATGCACATCCACCCGATCTTCGGCGCATTCGCGTTCGGCTTCGCCTGCCCGCGGGGGGTCGTCTCGGGCGCGATCCCGGACCTCGGTGCCAAGCTGACCGACGCCAGCCGGATTCTGATGCCGATGTTCTTCGTTCTGACCGGGCTGTCTATGAACATTCACAGCTTCGGTGTGCGCGAATTGTGGGTGACCCTGCTGATTACCGTCATGGCCAGTGTCGGAAAAGTCCTTGGTGTATACATTTCAGGTAGATTGTGTAGACTCTCTTCGCAGGATAGTTGGGGACTGGGGCTGCTGATGAACACCCGTGGCCTCACCGAATTGGTGATTCTCAATGTCGGTCGCGCATCGGGGGTGCTGTCGGCTCGGATGTTCACGATTCTGGCCGTGATGGCCATAACCACGACGCTCGTGACCGGACCGGTCATGGGCAGGCTCTACTCCGACCTGACCATCCGGGACGCTCCCGGGCGGCGGTTCGGCCGCCGCCGGCGACGGGCTCGCACGACCCGGCCGGCGGCAGCGAAGCCGCCGGTGACGCCCAGAGGCAAGCAGCTCCCGGTTGATGCTGCACCGGCGCAGGATCTCCGGTCCCCGCTCGCCCCCGCTCATTCCCCCGCTCTGGAACAGCCACCTGAACGCTGACGCGCGGCGAGACGCGCTGTGATCACTGGATACTTCGACGGGAGACCCGATGCCCAATGCGTTTCGCCTGGAAGATTTCGCGCCTCGGCCGACCAGGTCGGCCGACGGGTCGACGACCTGTGAGGCGGTCCGGTTCTACGGCCGGGAACTGCATATCGCGCTGAGCAAGGCCGCCGAGTACCTGCGTGCCTGGGAACGGGCCGAGGGCTGCGCGCCGTCGATCGTGGCGCTGCACGACGAGTTCTCCTGGGAGGACGCCAACGCCGACATCGCGTGGCAGTTGACCCTGGTGCTGAGCGGCCAGCGGTCCTGGTAACCCTGTCGCGCGGGCGTGAGCCGTTCGTCGCGTAGCGGCGTGAGCCGTTCGTTGCGCGACGGCGCGGGCTGGTTGTCGCTCGGGCGGCGCGAGCCGGTTGCGGCGCGGCGGGCGAGCCGGCTCAGGCCTGCAGCTGGTCGTCGAAGGCGCGGGCGAGCACCCGCCTCGCGCGCTCGGTGGACAGGGTGCGGCCGGGCTGGATGATCTCGACCAGGTGGGCGCCGATCAGTGCCGACATGACGATCGCGGCCCGCTCGCCGGGACCCTGCGTGCCGGTCGCCTCGGCAGCCGGTTCGACCACCTCGCGGTGGAACGCGCCCAGCACCGTCGCCTCGTAGTCGCCGCCGGTCAGGCAGACCGCGATCGCGGCCCGGGTCAGTTGGCCGTACGGGATGTGCTTGCAGGCCGCGGCCAGCAGTGCGGTGCCCGCGGTGGCGTCCCGGCCGACCTCCTCGAGCGCGTGCTGGTAGGCGCCGGCCAGGTCGAGCTCCCGGTGTGCCGCGGCATCGGCCAGCCGGTCCTTGCTGGGGAAGTAGTGCCGCACCGTTCCCGGGTCGACGCCGACTTCGCGGGCGACCTGACGGATCGTGAGCGCGGCCAGGCCGCCTTCAGCCAGCTGCCGGCGTGCCACCTCGACGATCAGCTGCCGGATGCTGCTGCCCGTCGACGGACCAGACACCTGGTTCAGCCTCCTCGGATCAGTGACAAGTCCTTCACGATAACCGTTTCCCGGCGTGTCGGTGGGAAGCGCTTGCCAGCCTCATTTCAACCAGCGTAGAGTTTTTTCTCAACAACCGCTGAATTAGGGGTCGACATGACACGCTCCACCGCCTCGCCTGCCGGCCGCGCGAGTGGCGAATCCCGCCGCCCCGCCGCCACCCGTCCCGACGATCCGGCGGCCGGCCTGCCGGCGAAGGGTCGCTGGTTCGTCCTCGTCATCACGCTCACCGCGGTGTTCATGCAGCTGCTGGACACCACCATCACCACCGTCGCGGTCCCCTCGATCCAGTCGAAGCTCGGGGCCTCGTCCGCCGAGATCCAGCTGGTGCTGGCCGGCTACTCGCTCGCCTTCGCCTGCGCGCTGATCACCGGCGGCCGGCTCGGCGACATCTACGGCCGGCGCCGCCTCTTCCTCATCGGCATGACCGGTTTCACGATCGTCTCGGCCATCTGCGGCGCCGCGCCGAACCCGACCACGCTGGTCATCGCCCGCCTGGTGCAGGGCGCCTTCTCGGCGCTGATGTTCCCGCAGGTGCTGTCGATCCTGCAGGTCGTCTTCCCCCGGGCCCAGCGGGCGAAGGCGCTGGCCATCTACGGCGCCACGATCGGCCTGGCCACCATCCTCGGCCCGGTCACCGGCGGTGCCCTGATCGACCTCAACATCGCGCACTCCGACTGGCGCTCGATCTTCTACATCAACGTCCCGATCGGCCTGGTCGCGATCGCGCTGGGCATCGCCCGGGTGCCGGAATCCAAGGTGACCGGCGCGCCGCGGCTCGACCTCCCCGGTGCCAGCCTGGTCACCATCGGCCTGTTCATGCTGGTCTTCCCGCTCGTGGTGGGCCGGGACCAGGGCTGGCCGGTCTGGTCGTTCGTCATGATGGCCTGCAGCCTGCTGGTGCTCGCGGCGTTCGGCGCCTACGAGCATCGCCGCACGGTCACCTCGGGCAGCCCGCTGGTGAACACCCGGTTGTTCGCCCAGCGCCCGTTCACCCTCGGCCTGGTGGCCTGCATCGTCTTCTTCACCGGCATCCCGTCCTTCTTCTTCGTCCTGCTGCTCACCCTGCAGGCCGGCTTCAGCTTCAGCGCGGTGGCGGCCGGCGCCGTCACCCTCGGCTTCGCACTGGCCGTCGCGATCGGCTCGGGCCGGTCGTCCGAGGTGGCCAAGCGGCTCGGCGTGCGGGTGCTCGCGGTGGGCTGCGTGCTGCTGATCCTGGGCCAGTTGGGCGTCATCGGCACCCTCACCTGGATGGGCAGCGGCCTGCACGGTGGCTACCTGATCCCGGCGCTCTTCGTGGCCGGTGCCGGTGCCGGCCTGTTCCTCGCCCCGGTCACGAACGTGATCCTGGCCGGGGTCGAGACCGACGACGCCGGGGCCGCCTCGGGCCTGCTCGCCACCGCCCAGCAGGTCGGCGCGGCGGTCGGCATCGCATGTGTCGGCGTGCTCTTCTTCGCCTTCCTCGGCAGCAACTCCGGCGCCGCGGCGAACTCCGTGCACAACGACCTGCGGGCCAACCTCGCCGCCGCCGGCGTCCCGGCGGCGGCCCAGCAGCAGATCGTGGCGAACTTCGACCGCTGCTTCCACGACCGGACGCACGCCAAGGACATCTCGGCCACGCCGGCCAGTTGCCAGGCGGCCCAGCGGGAGTCCGGCCAGCTGCCGCCCGCGGTCGCGAGCAAGGTCATGCAGGCCACCCTCGGCACCGCGATCCCGGACGCCCGCAAGGCCGACTTCAGCTCGACCCTGCGCGACACGCTGTGGTGGCACGTCGGGGCGTTCTTCCTGACACTGCTGCTGGTGGTCCGGCTGCCGCGGGTGAAGCTGCCGCAGGACGAGCCGGCGACCATGGCCGGCTGAACCCGGTCGCCCGGCGGGTCTTGCCGCCCGCCGGGCATCTTCGACCAGCCTGCTCCCCCCGGCAGGCTCTCCACCGGCCTGCTTGCGCAGGCCGCCCGGCCCCGGCCAATGGGTGGGCCGGTTGACAGGCCGCGGTGCGCGAATCCCCCGATGCGCACCGCGGCCTGTTGTCTTGCCGGCCGGTCTTGCCGGTCGCTGCCTACCGGCTTTGCTCGCCGGCTTCGCCTCACTGGCTTTGCTCACCGGCTCGTGCCTCGCCGGCCGCTGCCTCACCGGTGTTCGGGCCCGGCTGCCCGGCGCTGCCGTGCCGCTCCGGCGATCCACGGCTCGGGGTGATTGATGTGATCTGAGCCGTTTTCACCTATTGACGAATTTCGGCGCAGCACCTAAGTTCACCAAGTGATGAAGTCATCACGTGGTGAACGGGTGTCGGAGGAACGGCCCCGGAGCATCGCGGTCACCGACCCCCGGCAAGGAGAAGGTTCTGTGACATTCGATCTCACGCCCGAGCAGCGGCACCGGATGGCCGAGTTGCAGGAGCGCGTCGCCGCCGAACTGGGTGGCATCGCCGACGGCCGGGACCGGGCCAACTGGCTCCGGGCCGGCCGGCTGGGCCTGCTGGGCCTGTGCATCCCGCAGGAGTACGGCGGAGCCGGGCTCGGCGCGCTGGACACCGCACTGGCACTGGAGGCGTTCGGCACCGCCTGCCCGGACACCGGCTTCGCCTTCGCGGTCGCCGCGCACCTGCTCGCCTGCTCGGTGCCGATCGCGGAGTTCGGCAGCGACCAGGCCCGCAAGGAACTGCTGCCCGACCTGGTCAGCGGCGCCGCCGTCGCCGCCAACGCGATGACCGAGGAGGAGGCGGGTTCGGATTCGAGCGCGCTGGCCGCCCGGGCCGAGCCGACCGAGGCCGGCTTCCGGCTGACCGGGCACAAGAGTTTCGCCAGCAACGCGCCGGTCTCCGACGTGCTGGTCACCTATGCGATCACCGACCCCACGGCGGGCTACCTGGGACTGAGCGCCTTTGCCGTGCCGACCGGCCTGGCCGGCGTCCGGCTGGGCGAACCGTTCGAGAAGATGGGCCTGGGCAGTTGCGCGGCCGGCACGGTCGGCTTCGACGGCGTCGAGCTGCCGGCGCACTACGTGCTCGGCCAGGCCGGCCAGGGCGCGGCGATCTTCCAGCACTCGATGCTCTGGGAACGCAGCTGCCTGTTCGCCGTCTACCTGGGCCTGATGACCCGCCAGCTGACCGAGACCGTCGCGCACGTCCGCGGCCGGCGGCAGTTCGGGCAGCGGCTGTCGAAGTTCCAGGCCGTCTCGCACCGGGTTGTCGACATGGCGCAACGGCTCGAACAGGCCAGGCTGATGCTCTACCGGGCCTGCGCGCTGATCGATGCCGGCGCCTCGGCCGAACGGGCCGTCGCGCAGTCGAAGCTGGCGGTGTCGGAGGCGGCGATCGCCAACAGCCTCGACGCGGTGCAGCTGTTCGGCGGCCGGGGCTACCTCGCCGAGCACGGCATCGAGCGGCAGCTGCGCGACGCCGTGCCGGCCGCGCTCTTCTCCGGGACGTCCGAGGTGCAGCGGGAGCTGATCGCGCAGGCGGTGGGACTGTGAGGCTGCACGGGTACGTCATCGAATCAGCCCACCGCCACCCCGACCGGCTCGCGGTCGACTCGGGCTCCGGCACCCTGACCTACCGGCAGCTCGACCGGCGGGCGAACGCGCTGGCCGACCGGCTGCGCAAGGCCGGGCTGCAGGCCGGCGACCGGGTGGTGCTCTACGCCGACAAGTCCGGCGACACCGTCGTGGCCATGCAGGCCGTGCTCCGGCTCGGGGCGGCGTACGTCCCGATCGACTCCGGCGTCCCGGCGCTGCGGGCGGCCACCATCGTCCGGGACTGCCTGCCGCAGTTCGTGCTGTGCGAGGCGCACCTGATCGCCGACATCGCCGAGGCGAGCTGCGGCGCCGACGCCCAGGTGCTGCCGCTGGTGGACCCGGTCGACGAGCTGCTGGCCGCCGAAGCCTCCGGCTGCCCGGCCTCCGACGTCCCGACCGACCCGGACGAGCTGGCCTACATCCTCTACACCTCCGGCTCCACCGGCGCGCCCAAGGGCGTCTGCATCAGCCACCGGAACGCTATGAGCTTCGTCGACTGGGCGGTGACCGAGCTCGACGCCCGGCCGGAGGACCGGTTCTCCAACCACGCGCCGTTCGGCTTCGACCTGTCGATCCTCGATCTGTACGGGGCATTCGCCGCCGGCGCCTCGGTGCACCTGATCCCGAAGGTGCTCGCGTACGCGCCGACCGAGCTGACCCGCTACCTGCGCGAGCACCGCATCTCGATCTGGTACTCGGTGCCGTCCGCGCTGATCCTGATGATCACCTCCGGCGGCCTGTTCGACGACCCGGCGCCGGAGCACCTGCGGGTGGTCAACTTCGCCGGCGAACCGTTCCCGATCCCGTACGTGCGGCAGCTGGCCGGCTGGACCGGCGCCCGGCTGCTCAACCTCTACGGCCCGACCGAGACGAACGTCTGCACCTGGCACGAGGTGACCCCGGCCGACCTGGAACGGGACCGTCCGGTGCCGATCGGCCGGGCCTGCAGCGGTGACACCGTCGAGCTGCTCGACGACGACGGCAACCCGTGCCCACCGGGGCAGGAGGGCGAGGTGGTCGTCTCCGGCCCGACCGTGCTGCTCGGCTACTGGGGACGGCCGGCCCAGGTGGGCAGCTATCGCACCGGCGACCGGGCGGTGCAGCGGCCGGACGGCGCGCTGGACTACGTCGGCCGGCGGGACCACATGGTGAAGATCCGCGGCCACCGGATCGAGCTCGGCGACGTCGAGTCCGCCCTCGACGCGCACCCCGACATCGAGCGGGCCGCGGTGGTGGTGGCCGGCGAGGGGATGACCGCGAGCCTGGTCGCCTTCGTGGTGCCGGCCGGTGACGCGACCCCCGGGCTGCTCGCGGTGAAGGCCCACCTGGCGGCCCTGCTGCCGGCCTCGATGAACGTCGACGTGGTGCATCGGGTAGCGACGTTGCCCCGATCCGCGAACGGGAAGATCGAACGCCACATCCTGCTCGGCCTGCATGCCGAGCGGCTCCGGCGCCGGCGCGAGGCCGGCCGCCAGCAACGGCTGGTCAGCCACCCGGCGGGCCGCCCGGCAGATGCGACGGAGGAGCGCTGATGACCAGCAACCTGAGGATCGAACAGGGCACCGAGCACATGGCCGTCCGTCCCGGGCCGGGATCGGCAGCGATTCCCGAGGTGTTCCGCACCGAGGTGCCGGGTGCGGCCTGCCGGGTGGACGGCGCGGCCTTCCGCGAGACGATGGCCAGCCTGCCCACCGCGGTGTCGGTGGTGACCGCCCTGGACGCCGACGGAGTGCCGCGCGGGCTGACCTGCAGCGCGGTGTGCAGCGTCTCGGCCGAGCCGCCGCAGATCCTGATCTGCGTCAACCAGCGCAACGGCAGCCTGGCCGCGATCCGGCACAGCGGCGCGTTCGTGGTGAACATCCTCGGCGCCGGTCACTCCCAGATCTCGAACCTGTTCGCCTCGCCGGCCGCGGAGAAGTTCGCCGAGGTCAGCTGGCACGCGGCGCCGAGCTCGGGCCTGCCGGTGCTGGACGAGTCGGCGCACGCCTTTCTCGACTGCGAGCTGACCGCCGACATCACCGCCGGCAGCCATTCGATCCTGGTCGGCGCGGTGCACGCCTGCGGCGCCGACCTGGACGCAGCGCACCCGCTCCTGTACTGGCGCCGCGCGTACGGCACCTGGCTGGAGGACGCGCTGCCGGGCGAGTAGCGCGCACGAGAGTCGTCCCGATCCCACCCATGCACCGATCCATCGACGAAGCCGATCACAAGGAGAATCACGTGTCCGACGAAGTTTTCGACCGCATCGAGTCGTTCGTGCGCGAGCGTTTCCTCGACGACAGCGAGGACCAGACCCTGACCGCGACCAGCCCGCTGCTGGAGTGGGGGATCCTCACTTCGATGAACACCGCGATCCTGCTGACCTACATCCGCGAGACGTTCGGGGTGACCGTGCCGCCGATGTCCATCACCTCCGGGAACTTCCGCGACCTGCAGAGCATCAGCACGATGGTCCGCGACCTGCTGCCCGCCGCCCAGCCCGCCTGACGAGACCCGTTCTCGCCTTTCCCATCACGGAGTTCGCAATGACCGAGTACGACTACGACATCGGCATCATCGGCGGCGGCCCGGCCGGCTCGACCGCCGCGGCCTACCTGCGCAAGGCGGGCCTGACCGTCGGGGTGTTCGAGGGGGCCAGGTTCCCCCGCGAGCACGTCGGCGAGTCGCTGGTGCCCGCCACCACCCCGGTGCTGGTCGAGACCGGGGCGATGCCCAAGGTGGACGCCGCCAACTTCCCCAAGAAGTACGGCGCGGCCTGGACGTCGGCCGAGAGCCGCAACATCTCGCACAACGGCTTCCAGAACCTCACCCACGACTTCCGCGCCGCCGAGATCCAGTTCAACGAACGGGACCAGTCCGGGGTGGATCGCGACTACACCTTCCACGTCGACCGCGGCACGTTCGACAAGATCCTGCTCGATCACGCCGCCAGCCTCGGTGCCGAGGTGTTCGAGGAGACCCGGGTGCTCGGCGTCGAGTTCCCCGAGCCGAACACCGCGCTGCTGCAGGTGCGCAACGACGGCGGTACCCGGCAGGTGCGCACCCGGATGGTGGTGGACGCCTCCGGCCGGCAGACCATGCTGGGCAACCAGTTGAAGTTCAAGGTGTCCGACCCGGTCTTCAACCAGTACGCGGTGCACACCTGGTTCAAGGGCCTGGACCGCAAGGCGCTGGCCGTGCAGGAGGGCCAGACGGACTACATCTTCATCCACTTCCTGCCGCTGACCGACACCTGGGTCTGGCAGATCCCGATCACCGAGGACATCACCAGCATCGGCGTGGTCACCCAGAAGGCGCGCTTCCAGGACTGGAAGGACGACCGGGAGGCGTTCTTCTGGGACTGCGTGGCGAGCCGGCCGGACCTGCTCGACGAGCTCAAGAACGCCGAACGGGTACGGGACTTCAAGACCGAGGGTGACTACAGCTACGCGATGAAGCAGGTCGCCGGCGACTCGTTCGTGCTGATCGGTGACGCCGCCCGGTTCGTCGACCCGATCTTCTCCAGCGGGGTCAGCGTCGCGCTGAACAGTGCCCGGCTGGCCTGCGCCGACATCGTGGATGCCTTCCACGCCAACGATTTCAGCCACGCACGGTTCAACCGGTTCGAGTCGACGCTGCGCCGGGCGGTGAACTCCTGGTACGAGTTCATCTCGATCTACTACCGCCTGAACGTGCTGTTCACCGCGTTCGTGCAGGACCCGCGCTACCGGCTCGACGTGCTGAAGATGCTGCAGGGCGACGTCTACGACGACCAGGAACCGGCCGCGCTGGCCGCCATGCGGGAGATCGTGACCGCGGTCGAGAACGACCCCTCCCACCTCTGGCACAAGTACCTCGGCGAGCTGAAGGCGCCGACCGCGGCTGCGTCCTTCTGAACCCTGGGTGTTGTATATTCAACAACCGCAGAGATTTGCGCCGGACCTTGCGAACCCGCATACGCCGTAGCCATTTTCGCCGGTCCGCGTTGACTCTTCGCCGTCAACGGAAGGTTCTTGCCATGGTCACGCCATCCGCAGCGTCCCCGGCAGCTCGGTCGGGACGCACCGGCCGGCGGCCAGGTGGCAGCGGCACCCGATCGGACATCCTCAACGCCGCGCGCAAGCTGTTCGCCGAGCGCGGCTACGCGGGGGCCACGATCCGGGCGATCGCCCAGGAGGCGGGGGTGGACGGGGCGCTCGTGCACCACTTCTTCACGTCGAAGGAGGGCGTGTTCGCTGCCGCCATCGAGGACACCTTCGCCCCGGCGCAGATGTTGCCACCGGTCCTGCAGGCCGGTGTCGACGGCATGGGCGAGCGGCTGGTCCGCACCTTCCTGAACAAGTGGGAGGAGCCGAAGACCGACCAGCAGCTGCTGGCAGTGCTGCGGTCGGCCGTCTCCAACGAGGAGGCCGCCCAGCTGCTGCGCAACTTCCTGACCCAGGAACTGCTCGGCCGGATCACCAAGGCCCTGGGCGAGGAGGACTCGGAGCTGCGGGCCACCCTCATCGGCGCACAGCTGGTGGGGGTGGCCTTCCTCCGGTACGTGCTCAACTACGGCCCGATCGCGCACATGCGGACCGAGTCGCTGGTCGAGCTGCTCAGCCCGACCATCCAGCACTACCTGACCGAACCGCTGTCGGAGACCGGCGGCGCCACCGACGCGGTGCCCGCCGGCAAGCGGTAGCGGTCGCCCCACCACCGGTGCCCGTTCGGCGGGACGCCGAACGGGCACTCGCATCTGCCGCGGCGGGCCCGCGGCCTCAGCCCCGGCGGGCGGGTTGCCGGGTCACCGCCCGCGCCAGCTCGACCAGGAACTCCGGCCGGTTCAGGTGGAAGAAGTGCTGCCCGGGCAGCCAGGCGATCGTGCAGGACGCCGACGTCTCCAGCTCCCAGGCCTGCACGCCGTCCCGGCTGACCAGCGGGTCGTCCTCGCCCTGCCAGGACAGGATCGGGCACGGCAGCGCGCTCGCGGCCGGGGAGTAGGCGTAGGTCTCGGCCACCCGCAGGTCGGCGCGCAGCACCGGCAGGAAGAGGTCGACCAGCTCGGGCTCGTCGGCCAGCCCGGGCTGGCCGGTGTCCATCGCCTGCACCGCGGCGAGCAGCTCCTCGGACGGCAGCGTGTGGACCGTCGGGTAGGGCGAGGTGCGGGTCGGCCCGTTGCGTCCGGACACCACCAGCCGGGCCGGCGCGCGGCCCGCCGCGGCCAGCCGGCGGGCGAACTCGAAGGCGACCAGCGCACCGAGACTGTGCCCGTACAGCAGGCAATTCTCCGTCGCCAGGGCATCGACCTGGGTGGCCAGCGAGTCCAGCACCTCGGGCATCGTCAGCGCCAGCGGCTCGGCGTGCCGGCCTAGCCGGCCCGGCAGCTCGAGCACCCGGACGTCGAGCACCGGGGCCAGCTCCCGCCGCCAGCGGGCGTACGCCAGCGCGCTGGCACCGGCATGCGGGAAGCAGAGCAGGCGGGGGAGTTCGGTGGTCACCGCGCCGAGTATGCCCGACAGTGCCGAACTGCGACAGATCGGGCAGATGGGTTGACACGCCTCGCATCTTCCGTAGAGTTCAGCGAGTGGTGAAGTCATCTAATGGTGAAGTCATGGTCTGGTGAAGCGCGTGCCGGGTAACCCCGTCCCCCCGATCCCGACGAGAGGATCCGCGATGGAGCACGCTCCGCAGCCGGCCCCGGCCGAGCCGATCGCCGTGGTCAGCGTGGGCTGCCGGTTGCCGGGCGGCATCCGGAACCTGGCCGGGCTGCGCGAGGTGCTGCACCGCGGCGAACCGGTCCTGCAGCCGGTGCCGGCCGACCGCTGGCGGCCCGCGGACTCCGGCGGCGAGCTGGTCGGCTCGTTCCTGCCCGACATCCAGCGCTTCGACGCCGAGCACTTCGGCATCTCCCCGCGGGAGGCGCGCGAGATCGACCCGCAGCAGCGGATCCTGCTGGAGGTGGCAGCCGAGGCGCTGTCGGCCGGCGGGCGCGCCCGCGAGGACTGGGCCGGCAGCCGGACCGGGGTGTTCGCCGGCGTGCTGGCCAGCGACTACCTGCTGCTGCACAGCAAGACCCGGGGTACCGAGAAGATCGACCCGTTCTACGCCACCGGCAAGGAGTTCAGCTTCGGGGCCGGCCGGGTGGCCTACAGCTTCGACCTGCACGGGCCGGTGCTGACCGTGACCACCGCCTGCTCGTCGTCGCTGCTGGCGGTGCACCTGGCCTGTCAGAGCCTGCGGGCCGGCGAGTGCGACGCGGCGCTGGCCGGCGGCGTCAACATCCTGCTCGCGCCCGAGCTCAGCCTCTTCATGTCCCGGGTCGGCGCGCTGTCGCCGACCGGCCGTTCGGTGCCGTTCAGCGCGGACGCCGACGGCGTGGTGCGCGGCGAGGGATGCGCGCTGGTGCTGCTGGAGCGGCTGGCCGACGCCGAGCGGGCCGGCCACCAGGTGCTGGCGGTGATCGAGGGCAGCGCGGTCAACCACGACGGGCACAGCGCCGGGCTGACCGTGCCGAGCACCGAGGCGCAGGTGCGGCTGATCCGGCAGGCACTGGCCGCCGGCGGGATCGAGCCCGCCGAGGTCGGCTTCGTCGAGGCGCACGCGACCGGTACCCCGCTCGGCGACCCGATCGAACTTGCCGCGCTGGCCGAGGTGTTCGGCTCCGGGCCCCGGGACGAGCCGCTGCTGGTCGGCTCGCACAAGGCGGTCTTCGGCCACCTCGACTCCGCGGCCGGCATCCTCGGCCTGCTCAAGGGGATCTGCGTCGTCACCGACGGCCTGGTGCCGCCGCAGCCGGCGCTGGCTGAGCTGACCCCCAGGTTCGAATGGCCGGCGGCCGGCCCGCGAGTGGCCACCGAACGCGGCCGGCTGGGCGTCCCGCGCCGGGTCGGGGTCAGCGCGTTCGGGCTCAGCGGGACGAACGCGCACGTCGTGCTCAGCGGCCCGCCGGCCGGCTGGCTGCTCGCCTTCACCGACGCGCTGCCGGACGGCCCGGTGCCCTCGGGCGATGCCACGTTCACCCGGGTGATCGGGGAGTGCGCCGCGGCCTTCGCCGGTGAGGTGACCTGGTCGCTGGCCGAGCTGCTCGCGGCCCCCGGCGCGCTGCGGGCCGACCTGCGGTCGCCGTGTGCCTTCGCGGCGCAGCTGGCGGCGGCCGAGGCGTTGCGGGCCCGGGGCGCCGTGCCGGCCCGGGTGGTCGGCAGCGGCGCCGGCGCGCTGGCCGCGGCCGTGTACGAGGGCGAGCTCGATCTGGTGGCCGGCGCCCGGCTGGCGCTCTACCGGGGCGCGCTGCTCGCCGCCGGACGCTCCGCGGACCGCGACCGGGTGGCCGCGATCGCGGGCGACCGGGCGGCTGCCGCCTGGACCGGGCGGCTCGGCGATCCGGACCACGGCGTGTCGGCCGCCTGGCAGCTGGCCGAGCAGGCCGGGACGACGGCCCTGGTCGAGGCCGGCCCGCAGACCGCGCTGGCCGGGCAGGTGCCGGCGGGACGGCAGGCGTATGCCGCGCTGGCGGAGGAGTCATTGGCCGCGCTGGCGGCCCGGCTGTGGCCGGGTGCGGCCGAACCCCGGGACTGGGGCGGCAGCCCGTACTGGTTGGCCGGGGTGCGGCCGGGGGAGCAGGGTGCCGCCGGGGCCGCGCAGGCTGTGCCGGCCGACCGTGCTGTGCCGGCCGAGAGTATGAAGCGGGTCGAGAGTGCGGTGCCGGCTGAGAGCGTGAAGCGGGTCGAGAGTGCGGTGCCGGTCGAGAGTGCGGTGCCTGTTGAGAGCGTCCGGCCGGCACCCGCGCCGGGGGACACCGCCGCGGTCGAGATCGCCGCGGTGGGCAAGGCGGATCCGTCGCGGGCGACTCCGGCCGGCGCGGCCCGTGCGGAGCCGGTGGACCTGGCCGGCGTGCGCGCCCGGGTGGAATCGGCGGTCCGGCAGGTGCTCGGACTCGACGAGACAGCTCCGGTGCCCGCCCAGCGTCCGCTGCTGGACCAGGGGCTGACCTCGATCACGGTGGTCGAGCTGGCGGCCACCCTGGCGGCCGAGTTCGGCACCGCGGAGGAGCCGACGCTGGTCTACCTGTGCCCGAACGTGGACGCGCTGGTCGAGCACTTCGCGGCGATGCCGGCTACGGACGCGGCCGCCGGTGGCGCGGCGGAACCCGGCGCCGGGCCGGCTGCGGAGGTGGGTACGGCACCCGCGGGGCCGGTCGCGTCGGCCGAGGTGCAGACGTTGTCCGGGGAGCCGCCGGCCGGGCAGTCCGGGTTCGACGACACCGCGCTGGCGATCGTCGGGATGGCCTGCCGGCTGCCGGGCGCGGCGTCGGTGGCCGAGTTCTGGTCGCTGCTGTCGCAGGGAACGGTCCGGGTGCGTGAGCTGCCCGAGCACCGCCGGGAGCGTGACGGCTGGCTGGAGGTCTCCGGCTCGGGCGTCCCGACCCGGGCCGGTTACCTCGACGGGATCGAGGGATTCGACGCCGGCTTCTTCACCATCTCGCCGATGGAGGCCGAGCGGATCGACCCGCAGCAGCGGCTCTTCCTGGAGGTCGCGGTCGAGGCGCTGGCCGACGCCGGCCTGCCCACCGGCAGCGAGCTGGCCGGCCGGACCGGCGTCTACGTCGGCATGAACACCACCGACTACCAGCAGCGGCTGACCCGGGCCCAGTCCGACGTGGACGTCTACTACGGCACCGGCAACTGCTTCGCCGGTACCGCCGGCCGGCTGGCGTACGCGCTGAACCTGGGCGGCCCGTGCCTGGCGGTGGACACCGCCTGCTCGTCGTCGCTGACCGCGCTGCACCTGGCCCGGCAGGCACTGCGGACCGGTGACTGCGACGCCGCGGTGGTCGGCGGGGTGAACGTGATCAGCGGCCCGACCGTCTCGGTCTCGATGGCGCGCGGTGGCGCGCTGGCCCCGGACGGCTGGTGCAAGACGTTCGACGCCGACGCCGACGGCTACGGCCGCGGCGAGGGCGCCGGGGTGATCGTGCTGAAGCGGCTGGCCGACGCGCTGCGCGACGGTGACCGGATCCACGCGACGGTGCTCGGCAGCGCCATCAACTCCGACGGCGCCAGCGGCGGCTTCACGGTGCCGAACGCGGCCGCCCAGACCGCCGTGGTCGGCGCCGCGCTCGCCGCCGCCCGGCTCGACCCGGCCGCGGTCGGCTACGTCGAGGCGCACGGAACCGGCACCCCGCTCGGCGACCCGATCGAGCTGCAGGCGCTGAGCAAGGCACTGGGCAGCGGCGGCCGGCCGGGCGATGGCCCGTACGTCGGCTCGGTGAAGTCGCTGGTCGGCCACCTGGAGGCGGCGGCCGGCATCACCGGGCTGATCAAGGCAGCGCTGGCGATCCGCAACGACGCCATCCCGCCGCACGTGCTGGCCGGGGACCCGACGGGCAAGGTCGACTGGCAGCGGATCGGGCTGCGGCTGCCCGGCTCCGGCGCCGGCTGGCCGGCCGGCCGCCCCCGGGTGGCGGGTATCAGCGCGTTCGGCTTCACCGGCAGCAATGCCCACGTGATCCTCGGCCAGGCCCCGGCCGAGGAGCCCGCGCCGGACCCGGCACCGGACCGCGCCGGCGACGGGTTCGCCCTGCTGGTGTCGGCCGAATCGGCGCCCGCGCTGCGCGCCCGGGCAGGACAGTTGCGCTCGGTGCTCGCGGCCGGCGTGGCACTGCCCGACCTGGCCCACACCCTCGGCCGCCGCGCCAGCAGCTACCGGTGGCGGGCGGTGGTGCTCGCCGCCGACCGGGAGACCGCCGACGCCGCGCTCGCCGCGCTGGCCGGCGGCCAGGACCACCCGGCGCTGGTCACCGGCGCGCAGCCGGCCACCGAACCGGCCGCGGTCGAGCTGCGCTTCGGCCTGGGCGGCTACCTCGGGCCGGACTGGGCGTACCTGCCGGACCGGCTGCGGCTGGCGGCCAACGAGGCGGCGGCCGGGGTCGACCGGCTGCAGCCGGGGCACGAGCTGTCCACCACGCAGCGGCAGCGGCTGGTCAGCCTGCGCGCGCAGCTCGGCTGGGCGGCGGCGTGGCGGGCGCTGGGGGTCCGGATCGCCGGGCTCAGCGGTGCCGGTGTCGGCGAGCAGACCGCGGCCGTGCTGCGCGGCGAGCTTGACCTGGCCGGTGCGGTGCGGCGCGCGCTGGAGGCGACCGGCGACGAGGCCTGCCAGTGCCCGGCGCCGGCCGGGGACGGGATCGTCGTGCTGGACGCGGTGCCGTGCCGGGTGACCACGCTGGCCGCCTGGCAGCACGTCCGGGCCCGGCTGCACGTGCTCGGCTACCCGGTCGACTGGGCCGGGCTGGTGCCCGACCGCGGCCGGCTGCTGTCGCTGCCGGCGTACCCGTGGCAGCGGCGCGACTACTGGTTCGAGCCGTCGGTGGCCGCAGCCGCCCCGGCCGGCGACGGCGCCGAGCCCGAGCCGTCCGGGCTGCTCTTCGAGCACGTCTGGCAGCCGAGCGAGGCCGGCGCGGCCGAGGCGGCCGGCACCTGGGTGCTCTTCGCGGACCCGGCCGGTGCCGACGGCGCGGCGGTGGCCGGGGCGCTGCGCGCGGCCGGCGCCGAGGTGGTCGAGGCGCCGGTGCCCGGCCTCGACCCGGCAGCCTGGTCGAGCGCCCTGACCGGCGTCGGCGGCCCCGTCACCGGCGCGCTGCTGCTCGCCGGCGGGCAGGACGCCGCCGACGGGCTGGCCCTCGCCTTCGGCCAGGCGGTGCAGCGCTTTCCCGGCAAGCTCGGCGGCGCGCACCTCATCACCCGGGGCGCGCACGGTCCCGGCGCCATCCCGGCCCAGGCCGCGGCCTGGGCGGTCGGTGCGGTGCTGGCCACCGAACTCGGCCGCCGCTGGGGCCGGCTGCTCGACCTCGGCACCGGCACCGGCACCGACCTCGGCACCGTGCCCGGCCTGGCCGCGGTGCTCGCCGGCAGCCCGGACGACCAGCTGCGCTGGACCGGCGCCGAGTGGCGGGCCCGCCGGCTGGTCCGGTACCGGCCGCCGGCCGCGAGCGAGACGGCTGCCCCGACCGGCAGCCACGCCGTGTACGCCGGCGACCCCGCGACCGCGCTGCCGGTGCTGCGCTGGCTGGCCGGCCGGGGCGCCGAGCACGTCCTGCTCCACCCGGCCGGGGTCACGGTGCCCGACGAGCTCGGCCTGCGGGTCGAACTGGCCGGCGACCGGGAGGGCTGGCTGCGCCGGCTGCGGGAGCTGGCCGCGGCCGGCGAGCTGGCCGGGCTCTGCTACGGCCTGGCGGCACCGGCCGATCCGGTCACCGTCCGGGACGCCGACCCGGCCGCGCTGCCGGTCGCCGACGAGCTGCTGGCCGCCACCGCCGAGCTGCTCCGCGACCGGGCGCCGGACCTGGTGCTGGTGCTGGCCGAGGCGGCCGGCGACTGGGGCGCGCTCGGCGCGGCGGCCGGCGGGGCGCGCAGCGCGTCCGGACGGGCGGTGCTGCGGGCCGCGGCCGGCGACCGGGCCCGGGTGCTCGGCCTGCTGCCCCTGCAGGCGGCCTCGGACGAGAACGCCCCGGACATGCAGGCCGAAACGTCCCTGCAGGCGGAGGCCGGCATCGGCCGGCTGTCGGCAGGGCAGCTGGCCGAGGCGCTGGCGCTGGCCGCCGTGGCGCCGCCCGGCACCGAGCTCACCGCCGGTGTGGTGGATGTCGACCGCTACGTGGCGGTCAGCCAGCGGCTCGCCCCGCGCGCGCTGCTGAGCGAGCTCGGCGCCGGCGGTGACGACACCAGCGGCGCGCTGCGGACCGAACTGGCCGGGTTGCCGGCCGAGCGGCGCGCCGACCGGGTGCTCGAGCTGGTGCTGGCCGCGACCGGGGCCGCGCTCGGGCTGGCCGCGCACGAGGTGGATCCGGACACCGGGTTCTTCGACCTCGGCATGGACTCGATCATCGCGCTGGCGCTGAAGACCCAGCTGGAGAACGACACCGGCACCGAGCTGCCGGCCACGCTGACGTTCGAACTGCCCACCCCGCGCAAGCTGGCCCGGCACCTGACCGGGCTGCTCGACACCGGCACCGAGCCCGCCGGGCAGGCCGCCGAGCCTGCCGGCTTCAGCTGGGACGAGCATGCCCCGGCCGACCAGCCCGCCCCCGATCCCGACGTGACCGAGGCGACCGACGACGAGCTGCTGCGGCTGCTGTCCGCGGCGACCGCCTCGGCGCGCGACCTGCTCCAGGAGGCTTCCCGATGGTAATGATGGAGAACCGGCCGGCCGAGGCGTCCCGCGCCCAGCTGATCGAGGCGCTCCGGACGATCACCCAGCTGCAGGAGCAGCTGCGTGCCAGCCGCGAGGAGCGCGGGACGCGCACCGAACCGGTCGCCATCGTGGGCCGGTCGCTGCGGATGCCCGGCGGCGCGGACAGCCCCCGCGACTGGTGGCCGCTGCTGCACGACGGCGTGGACGCCACCTCGGAGTTCCCGGCCGACCGGGCCGACGCCCGCGAGCTGTTCCACCCCGACCCGGACCACCCCGGCACCGCGCACGTGATCCGCGGCGGTTTCCTCGGCCGGGTCGACGGTTTCGACCCGGCCGTCTTCGGCATCTCGCCGCGCGAGGCGACCGGCATGGACCCGCAGCAGCGGATGGCCCTCGAACTGTGCTGGGAGGCGCTGGAGGACGCGGCGATCGCGCCCGACCGGCTGACCGACACCGCCACCGGGGTGTTCCTCGGCGTCAGCACCACCGACTACGTCCGGATGCGGCAGCGGGTCGGTGACATGCGCGACATCGACGCCTACCAGCTGATCGGCGAACCCAGTTTCATCGCCGGGCGAATCTCGTTCACCCTGGGCCTGCAGGGACCGAGCTGCGTGCTCGACACCGCCTGCTCGTCCTCGCTGGTCGCGCTGCACCAGGCGGTCCGCTCGCTGCGGCTGGGCGAGACCGATCTGGCCCTGGCCGGCGGGGTGAACCTGCTGCTCGACCCGTACGGCTTCGTGCTGATGAGCAAGTTCCGGGCGCTCTCGCCCGACGGCCGGTGCAAGACCTTCGACGAGTCGGCCGACGGCTATGCCCGCGGCGAGGGCGGCGCGGTGGTCACCCTGATGCGGCTGCGCGACGCGATCGCCCAGGGCCGCCAGATCCGCGCGGTGGTGGCCGGCACCTCGGTGAACCACGACGGCCGCAGCAGCGGCATGACGGTGCCGAACGCGGAGTCGCAGCAGAAGCTGATGCGGGCCGCGCTGGCCGACGCCGGGCTCACCCCGGCCGAGGTCGACTACGTCGAGGCGCACGGCACCGGCACCGCGCTGGGCGACCCGATCGAGCTGCGCTCGATCAACGCCGTCTACGGCGAGCGCCCGGACGAGCGGCCGGTGGTGGTCGGCTCGGTGAAGAGCAACATCGGCCACCTGGAACCGGCCGCCGGCATCGCCGGGGTGACCAAGGTGCTGCTGGCGCTGGAACACGAGCAGATCCCGCCGAACCTGCACCTGACCGCGGCCAACTCCAAGGTGGACTGGGACCGGCTGGCGGTCACCGTGCCGACCGCGGTGCGGGACTGGCGCCGCTCGGACCGCCGCCGGATCGCCGCGGTGAGCAGCTTCGGCGCCAGCGGCACCAACGCGCACGCCATCCTGGCCGAACCGCCCGCGTTGCCGGAGCGGCAGCTGCCGGCCGAGCGTGCCGAGGTGCTGCTGCTCTCGGCCCGCACGCCGGCCGCGCTGACCGCCCTGGCCGAGCGGTACGCCGACCAGCTGCCGGCCGGCCAGGCGCCGGTCGCGGACCTGGCCTGGACCAGCCAGACCGGCCGGGCCCGGCTGGACCACGGCCTCGCGGTGGTCGGTGCCAGCACCGCCGAGCTGGTCGAGGGCCTGCGCAATCACCTGTCCGGCACGGCCGATGCCCGGGTCGGGGCGGTGCAGCGCGGGCCGCACCACAAGCTGCGCTCGGCGTGGCTGTTCACCGGCCAGGGCGCGCAGTACCCGAACATGGCGGCCGGCCTGCTGGACGTACCGGCGTTCGCGGCGGCGGCGCGGGAGTGCACCGAGCTCTTCGACCAGCACCTGGACGTGCCGCTGGCCGAGGTGATCTGGGGTGCCCAGGGTGCCCTGATCAACGACACCGCCTACACCCAGCCGGCGCTGTTCACGGTGGAGTACGCGCTGGCGAAACTGCTGCTGGCGATGGGGCATCGGCCGCACGCGCTGGTCGGGCACTCCATCGGCGAGATCGCCGCGGCCGCGGTGGCCGGGGTGCTCGGCCTGCCGGACGCGGCCCTGCTGGTCGCCACCCGTGGCCGGCTGATGTCGGCGCTGCCGGCCGGTGGCGCGATGCTCGCGATCACCGCCGGCGAGCAGGCGGTGCTGGCCGCGCTCGGCGAGCTGCCTGCCGAGGTCTCGCTGGCGGCGGTGAACAGCCCGACCGACACGGTGCTCTCCGGTGCCGCGCAGCAGATCGCCGACTGCCGGGCCCGGCTCACCGACGCCGGCCTGAAGACCGTGCCGCTGGTCGTCTCGCACGCCTTCCACTCGCCGCTGCTGGAGCCGATGCTGGCCGAGTTCCGCACCGCACTGGCCGGCATCACCATGCACCGGCCGAGCATCCCGATGATCTCCAGCCTGACCGGCGAGCCCTGGGACGCCGACTGCGGCACCCCGGACTACTGGGTGCGCCAGGCCCGGGGCACCGTCCGGTTCGCCGACGCGGTCACCACGCTGGTGGCCGACGGGTGCGCGGTCTTCGCCGAGCTCGGCCCGCACCCGGTGCTGATCGGCTCCGGCAAGCGCGGGATGACCGGTGACCAGCTCGACGAGCAGCTCTGGGTGGCGCCGCTGCGCCGCGGCGCCGACGACCGGGCCGAGACGATGGCCGCGCTCGGCCGGCTGCAGCTGCGCGGCCTCGACCTGGACTGGGCGCCGGTGCACGCCGACGCGCCCGCGCGCTACACCGCGCTGCCCACCTACCCCTGGCAGCGGGAGCGCTACTGGTTCACCCCGAGCGACGCGCCGGCCGCATCCGGCCCGATCGAGGACGGCCTCGGCCAGCGGCTGGGCGCCGCGATCCCGACCTGGCAGGACAGCCTCGCCGAGCCGCTGCCGGCCGACGGCAAGCTGGGCTGGCTGCTCGACCGGGCCGCCCGGGCCGCCACCCGGGCCGGGCTGCTGGTCGGTGGCCTGGTGGACCTCGGTGCGGCCGAGCTGGGACCGGCGCCGGCCGCGGCCGCGGCCTACCCGTGCCTGGTGCAGACCACGGTCGAGCCGGACGGCCTGGTGACCGTCCGGGCCGCCTCGCCCGAGCAGGCCGCCGCCGGGGCCGAGTGGCAGCTGGTCGGCCGGGTGCGGGTGCCGGCCGGGGCCGCCCCCGAACCGGATCCGGACGGCTTCGAGCCGCCGGTCGAGGTGGCCGAGGATTCGCTGGATCCGATAGGCAGGATCGTCACCGCCTGCAGCCCGGACGCGCCGGTAGCCCTCGACCGGCTGCGGGTCGGCGACCCGGCCCTGGTGCGTTCGGTCGCGGTCCGGCAGCAGCCGGGCGAGCGAGCGGTGGACGCCCTGCTGCTGGCGGCCGACGGCAGCGTGCTCGGCACCGTCACCGGTCTCCGGCCGGCCGAGCAGCCGCTGCCCCAGCGCGCGCCGTGGTACCGCTCCGACGAGCTGGTGCTGGTGCCGGACTGGCGGGAGCTGGCCGACGGCGACGCCGGTTCCGAACCGCTGCTGCTGGTCGGCGGGCCGGCCGAGCTGGCGGCGGCGCTGGCCGAGCAAAGCCAGACCACGCGGCTCAGCGACGAGGAGCTGCTCGCCCGGATCGAGGCCGGCGAGCCTCCGGCACCCGGCCGGATCGTGCTGCTGGCCGCGGCCGGGCTGCCCGACGCCGACCAGGTGACCGCCGCGGTGCTGGCCGAGCGGGAGCTGCCGGCCGAGCGGCTGGTGCTGCGGGTGACCCGCTGGCTGGCCGAGCATGCCGGCGTGCCGGCCCGGCTCAGCATCGTCACCCGCGGGGCGGTCCGGGTCGGCGCCGAGCAGCGGCGCACCGGACCGGCCGGCGGCCCACTGTGGGGGCTGGGCCGGGTGCTGGCGGTCGAGCACCCGGCGAGCTGGGGCGGCCTGGTGGACCTCGATCCCGAGCTCGACCTCACCGACGTCAGCCCGGCCGACGCGGACCTGATCGTCCGGGCGGTGCGGACCAGCGGCCAGGACGACCAGCAGGCGGTGCGCGGCAGCAGCCGGTACGGCGCCCGGGTCCGCCGGGCCGCCGTCACCGCGCCGGCCCGGGGCGAGAAGCTGCTGCGCGGGCCCGGCACCGTGCTGGTCACCGGCGGCCTGGGCGGGATCGGCCTCGCGCTGGCGGCCTGGTGCGCCCGACGCGGGGTGGACCGGCTGGTGCTCACCAGCCGGTCGGCCGAGCCGCCGGCCGACAGCGCCGAGGCGGCCGCCGACCGCTGGGCCGCGGTGCGCCGGCTGCGCGAGCGCGGCGTGGCGGTGGAGGTGGCGGCGGCCGACGTGACCGACGCCGCCGCGATGACCGAGCTGGTCGGGCGGCTGGCCGCCGACGAGCGGCTGCCGCTGCGCGGCGTGGTGCACGCGGCGGGCCTGTCCGAACCGCAGTTCGTAGTGGACGTCGACGACGAGGCGTACCGCCGGGTCTGGGAGCCCAAGGTGCTCGGCGGCTGGACGCTGCACGAGGCGACCCGGGGCCTGGACCTGGACCTGTTCGTGCTGTTCAGCTCGATCGCGGCCAGCTGGGGTTCCCAGCACCTGGCCAGCTACGCGGCCGGCAACGCCTTCCTCGATGCGCTGGCCGAGACCCGGGCCGCGGCCGGGCTGCCGGTGACCTCGGTGGCCTGGGGTCCGTGGGAGCTGCCGTCCAGCCTGTTCGGCCAGGACGTGCTGGACTTCCTGGAGTCGGTGGGCCTGCGCCAGCTCGCCGCCGACCAGTGCCTGACCCTGCTGGGCGGCGCGATCGCCTCCGGCCGGCCGCAGACCATCGTCTGCGCCGCCGACTGGGCCCGGTACCGGCCGGTGATGGAGGCCCGCGGGCCGCGGCCGATCCTGCACGACATCGAGATCGCCGAGGCCGCCGAGGCAGGTGGCGCCGCCGCGCTGGCCGAGGTGCTGGCGGCCGGCGAGCGCGGTGGCGCGGCGGCCCGGGCCGAGGCGCTGACCGGGGTGCTGGCCGGCATCGTGGCCGGCGTGCTCGGCATCGGGACCGGCGACCTGCGGCCCGAGACCGACGTCTTCGTACTCGGCCTCGACTCGATCATGGTCATGGAGGTGACCACCGGCTGCCGTCGCCAGCTCGGCCTGAGCGTGCCGCCGAGCGGGCTGTTCGAGCGCAGCACCCTCGGTGAATGGGTGCAGTTCGTCCTGGGACTGCTGGACGATTCGCTGCCGGCCGAGGCCGACAGCGACCCGTTCGAGCTGGTCTCGACGCTGAAGGACCGCAGCGAGCTGCCGGCCGACATCCAGCCGGCCGCGCCGGCCCGCAGCGGGCTCGGGCGGCAGGTGCTGCTGACCGGTGCCACCGGCTTCGTCGGCGCGTACCTGCTGCGCGAGCTGCTGGCCGACGACCCGCGGCGGCAGGTGGACTGCCTGGTGCGGTGCGCCGAGCCGGCCGACGGGCTGCGCCGGATCCTGGCCAACGCCGGCGGCTACTTCGACGCCGGCGTCCTCGACACCGACCGGATCCGGGTGCTGCCCGGCGACCTGGCCGCGCCCCGGCTGGGGCTGGCCGAGGACGAGCACGCGGCGCTGCTGCACCGCACCGACTCGATCGTGCACAACGGCGCCTGGGTGCACTTCGCCCACAGCTACGACCAGCTGGAGCCGGCCAACGTCGACGGCACCGTGGAGCTGATCCGCGCCTCGGCCGCCACCGGCATCCCGCTGCACCACGTTTCCACCTACGGCATCTGGGGATTGCCGACCGACGGCCGGGACCGGGTGGGTGAGGACGAGTCGATCCTGACCGCTGGCCGGCTGGTCACCGGGTACGTGCAGACCAAGTGGAGCGCCGAGCACCTGGCGCAGCAGGCCGCCGAGCGCGGCATCCCGGTGACGATCTACCGGCTCGGCCGGGTGCTCGGCGACTCGGTGACCGGCGCCGCGCTGACCACCCACTTCACCTGCCGGGTGATCAAGAGCTGCATCCAGCTGGGCGTCGCGCCCGATCTCGACATCACCGTCGAGATGACCCCGGTCGACTACGTCACCGCCGGGCTGGTCGCGATCGCCGGGGCCGGGGGATCGGCCGGCGCCTACCACCTGGTCAACCCGGTGCACATGCCGTTCGCCGAGCTGGTGGCCACCATCCGCGACCGCGGCTGGGACGTCGAGACGATCCCGGCCCTGCAGTGGTGGGACCGGCTGGTGGCCACCCAGGGGGAGGAGGCCAACGAGCTGCACTCGGTGATGCCGACCGTGGAGGAGCTCATCGTCGGCGGCGAGCGGGCGGTGCACTACGACACCGGCCGGGCCGACGCCGCGCTGGCCGGCACCGGCATCAGCTGCCCGCCGCTGGACCGGGCCCTGCTCGACCGCTACTTCGACTACTTCCTCGACACCGGCTACCTCACCCGCTGAACCCGCACCATCCCGCCGTGACGCGGGCCGCAACCACCCACCCATAACCGATCGGCAGTCACGTCGATCCCACCCAGGAGAGCGATTCATGACCGAACAGGACAACGAGAAGGTCGCACCTGAGGCCACCACCTCGAAGGCCAAGGCATCGGCGAAGGCGGAGCAGCAACCCGAGGCCGAGCCGCTGGCGCCCGGCACCACCGCCCCGCCCGGGCCCCGGCCCGAGATCGACGTGATCGTGCTGGGCTCCGGCCTGGCGGGCTCGGCGATGGCCGCGGTGCTCGCCGAGGGCGGCGCCGACGTGCTGATCCTCGACGCCGGCTCGCACCCCCGCTTCGCCATCGGCGAATCGACCATCCCGTACACCTCGATGCTGATGCGGCTGGTGGCCGAGCGCTACAACGTGCCCGAGATCAAGCACCTCACCACGTTCGAGAACGTGCAGGAGCGGATCTCGTCCACCTCGGGGATCAAGCGCAACTTCGGCTTCCTCTACCACCGCGAGGGCCAGCCGCAGCGGTTCGAGGAGTGCCACGAGTTCCCGATCCCGAAGATCACCCACACCGAGAACCACTTCTTCCGGCAGGACGTCGACGCCTGGATGCTGGCGGTCGCGGTGAAGCACGGCGCCCGGGTGAAGCAGCACGCCCGGATCTCCGACATCGACGTCGACGTCAACGGCGTCACCGTCCGCGACGACGCCGGCAACTCCTGGCGGGCCCGGTACGTGGTGGACGCCTCCGGCTTCCGCTCGCCGATCGCGGGCAAGTTCGGCCTGCGCGAGACCCCGACCCGGCTGCGCCACCACTCCCGGTCGCTGTTCACCCACATGGTCGGCGTGACGCCGTACGAGGAGACGGTGCCGGCCGGCGCGCACGGCAACCCGACCAAGTGGAGCCAGGGCACCCTGCACCACCTCTTCACCGGCGGCTGGGGCTGGGTGATCCCGTTCAACAACCACGCCCGGGCGACCAACCCGCTGATCAGCGTCGGGCTGAACCTCGACCCGCGGATCCACCCGAAGCCGGACTGCAGCCCGGCCGAGGAGTTCCAAGCCTTCATCGACCGCTACCCCAACATCCGCGCCCAGTTCGCCACCGCCCGGCCGGTGCGCGAGTGGGTCTCCACCGGCCGGCTGCAGTACTCCTCGAAGCAGACCGTCGGCTACCGGTGGTGCCTCACCTCGCACGCGGCCGGCTTCGTCGACGCGCTGTTCTCCCGCGGCCTGTCCAACAGCTTCGAGATCGTCAACGCTCTCGGCTGGCGGCTGCTGGAGGCCCTGCGCGACGACGACTTCTCCCCGGAGCGGTTCTCCTACGTGCAGGACCTGGAGCAGGGCCTGCTCGACTTCAACGACGACCTGGTCGCCAACGCCTACACCTCCTTCGGCGACTACGACCTGTGGGACGCCTGGTTCCGCATCTGGTCGACCGGGCAGATCCTGGCCACGTTCGAGATCAACCGCGCGTACGCCCGGTTCCTCGACTCGCACAACCCGGCCGAGCTGCGGCACCTGGAATCCATCGCGCCGAACGGCTCGATCACCGACTACGGCCCGGTGCGGCAGCTGCTGCGCAGCGTCTCTCAGCGGTGCCAGGCGGTGCAGGCCGGGACGATCTCCAGCCACCAGGCGGCGAAGGAGACGATGGCGGAGTTGGCCGCGGCGGACTTCATCCCGCCGGCGTTCGGGCTGACCAACCCGGAGAACCGCTGGTTCAACGCGACCACCGGCAAGGTGCTCAAGACCCTGCGCTGGGCCAAGAACGACGCGCCGGGGCCGATCGGCGACCTGGTCTACGACGGGCTGACCCTCTTCATCAAGAAGCGGCTCTCGCCGGACGAGTTCAACATCAACGCCGAGATCAAGCACTGGGCCGCCGAGCAGCCCCTGATCGGGCGCCGGCTGCGCGTCCCGGCCCCCCGTTGACCCCCGAGAGCACGCAGGAGAATCACATGACTGAGACGAAGGAAACCGTGTACGACGTCGCCATCCTGGGCTCGGGGCTCGCGGGCTCGATGCTCGGCGCGGTGCTGGCCCGCAACGGCGTCCGGGTGGCGCTGATCGACGCCGGCCAGCACCCCAAGTTCGCGATCGGCGAGTCCACCATCCCCTACACCCTGGTCGCGCTGCGCACCATCGCCGAGCGCTACCACGTGCCCGAGATCAAGACGCTGGCCACGTTCACCAACTGCACCAAGGTGATCGGCCCCTCGTTCGGGATCAAGAAGAACTTCGGCTTCATGCTGCACCACGAGGGCAAGAAGCAGGATCCCAAGGAAGTCAACATGTTCGGCACGCCGGGGCTGCTGCACGAGGCCAGCCACCTCTACCGGCAGGACACCGACGCCTACCTGTTCAACGCCGCGGTCAAGTACGGCTGCACCGCGCTGCAGAACCGCCGGGTCGACGACGTCGAGTTCGACGACGATGGGGTGACCGTGCACGCCGGCGACCTCAAGGTCCGGGCCCGGTACGTGGTGGACGCCAGCGGCTTCCGGTCGCCGATCGCGGCCAAGTTCGACCTGCGGGAGAACCCGAGCCGGCTCAAGCACCACTCCCGGTCGCTGTGGAACCACATGATCGGGGTGCCGCGCACCGACGACCTCTTCGACCCGGCGCCGGAGGACACCCCGCCCACGCCGTGGTATTCGGGCACCGTGCACCACATGTTCGAGCGCGGCTGGTTCTGGGTGATCGCCTTCGACAACCACAAGGACTCCCGCAACCCGCTGTGCAGCGTCGGGCTGACCATGGACGAGCGGCGCTACCCGAAGGTGCCCGGCGAGACGCCGGAGGAGGAGTTCAAGCGCTACGCCGCGAAGTTCCCCGACGTCGAGCGGCAGTTCGCCGGCGCCCAGCCGATGCGCGAGTGGATCTCCACCGACCGGCTGCAGTACTCCTCGAAGAAGACCATCGGCGACCGCTGGTGCCTGCTGGCGCACGCGGCCGGCTTCATCGACCCGCTGTTCTCCCGCGGGCTGTCCAACACCGCCGAGTCGATCAACGCGCTGGCCTGGCGGCTGATCGACGCGGTCAAGGACGACGACTTCTCCGCCGAGCGGTTCGAGTACATCGACCGGCTGCAGCAGGGACTGCTCGACTACAACGACGCGCTGGTCAACGCCGCGTTCATCTCCTTCTGCGACTACGACCTGTGGACCGCGGTGTTCCGGATCTGGGCCTGGGGGTCCAACGCCGGCACCTTCCGGCTGCAGAGCGCGATCACGAAGTACTTCGAGGACGGCAACGACCAGCACTTCAAGGACATCGAGGAGGCGGACGCGCTCGGGCTCTACTGGCCCGACCACGCCGGCTTCAAGAAGCTGTTCGACGAGATGATCCGCCAGCTCGACCTGGTCGAGGCCGGCACCGTCACCCCGCGGCAGGCCGCCGACACGCTCTACACGATGCTGGTCGAGGCCGACTACGTCCCGGACCACTTCGGCTTCGCCGACCGCACCCGGCGCTTCCTCAGCCCGTCGCGCAAGACGCTGCTGAAGACCGCCCGGTGGGCGATCACCAAGGCCGATCCGGACGTCCGGCGGCTGATGCTCTCCAGCGGCCGAGAAGCGATCAAGTACAAGCTGCGCGGCCAGCGGATCTTCTAGATGACCACGACCCAGATCCACAAGACGGCATGGGCCACCGAGCGGCTGGCCGGGCGTCGTGCCGACGTCCGGCTGGCCGGCTCGGGGATCGCGGTGGACCTGCTCGCCGCGATCCTGGCCCGGGGCGGCCTGCAGGTGACGGTGGCCGGCGGCGCCGGGCAGACCGGCCCGGCCGGGGTGAACACGGTGCCCTACACGGCCGAGCTGTTCTACCTGCTCGCCGACCGCTTCCGGGTGCCGGAGATCGCCGACCTGGCGATGTTCGGCCGGCTGCCGGCCGCGCTGCAGGCCACCAGCGGGGTCAAGCAGAGCCTCGGATTCCCCTACCACCGGGCGCGTTCGGCCCACGACCACCAGGAGAACGTGCAGTTCACCGTGCCGGGCGAGCATGCCGAGTGGCATGCCTACCTGCCCGACGTGCAGCTGCGCACCCGGGCGATCGCCGAGCGGTACGGTGCCCGGTACACCGACGAGGGCGGGGCGGTGCTGGAGCTGGACTGCACCGGCGGCGGCCGGCCGGGCGGGCTGCACGCCACCGCGCTGTTCACCGGCCTGGTGCCGTTCGAGCAGCTGCGGCCGAGCCGGGACGGCGGCTACACGCTGCCCTGGAGCGAGGGCAGCACCGCGCACGCCGTCCGCGGCGGCTGGCTGCACCTGACGCCGTTCGGCAACCACCCGGGCGGCACCAACCCCGGGGTGGCGGTGACGCTGCGGCTGGCGGGCGGCCCGGCCGACGCCGACCCGGACGAGGTGCTGGCCCGGCTGGCCGCCCAGTACCCCGACCTGGGGCTGCAGCTGCGCGGCGCGGTGCGGACCGGGCCGTGGGTCAGCTCGGCGACCGGGCCTCCGGATGACCGGCAGCTGCTGCCGGGCGAGGGGGCGCTGGCGCTGGACCTGGGCCACGGCGAGGCGCTGTTCGGCCAGAACCTCACGCTGGCGCTGGAGCTGGTGCACGCGGCCGGTGCGCTGCTGCTGCGGCCCGGTGCGCTGGCCGGCTCGGAGGCGGCGGCGAGCACCGCCCGGGCGCTGGCCGACTTCCAGCGGGAGCTGCTGACCGAGAACGCCTGGTTCGCCGGTGCGGTGCTGGCCGCCACCGGCAACTTCGCCACCTGGAACGCGGCGGTGCGGGTGTGGCTGCTGTGGAGCATCAGCTCGGCGCTGGCGCTGAAGAAGGTGCGCATCGACAGCGCCCGCAGCGGCAACTGGGCGGCGGCCTCGAAGTTCGACCGCGGGGTCGGCTGGTTCGACCTGGCGCCGGGCATCGCCGGGGTGGTCAGCCGGTCGGCCCGGGAGCTGGCGACCACCGCCGAGGTCGGGGTCAGCCCGGCGGCGGTGGCGGCCCGGGTGTTCCGGCTGCTCTCGCAACGCCGGATCATCCCGCCGCTGTACAAGTTCGGCGACCCGGCCGCCCGGCGCTACCAGCTGAACCTGCCGACCCGGCTGAAGCTGATGGCGTGGGTCTTCACCATCGCGCCGAAGGAGTACAAGGGCATGCTGACCGCCGACAACATCACCGCGGTGCCGGACGCGGAGGCCGAGCTGAAGCGCTGATCGGATCCGCGCACCGGGCTTGCCGATTCCCGCCGGTCACTGGACCCGGCGGGCGGCGCGGGGCAGGGTGCTGGCAGGCCGCGCGATCCGGCGCGGCCTGCCATCCTGCCCGCGGGCGGGTGGCAAGGGCAGCGAGGTGAGGCACGCGATGACGGCTCTACCCGGCGGCGACGAGACCGCCGGACCGGTCAGCACCGAGGTGCTCATCGTCGGGTCCGGGCCGGCCGGCGCGTCCGCGGCGCTGTTCCTGTCCAGCCTGGGTATCGAGAACCTGATGATCACCAAGTACCGGTGGACGGCGAACACCCCGCGGGCCCACATCACCAACCAGCGCACGATGGAGATCTTCCGCGACCTGGGCATCGAGGAGCAGGTGCTGGCGGAGGCGACGCCACACGAGCTGATGGGCGACACCGTCTTCTGCACCTCGATCGCCGGCGAGGAGATCGGCCGGATCCTGACCTGGGGCACCCACCCGGCCCGGGAGGGCGACTACCGGCTGGCGTCCCCGTCGCTGAACTGCGACATCCCGCAGACCTACCTGGAACCGATCCTGGTGCGCAACGCCACCGTGCGCGGCACCGGGACCCGGTTCGCCACCGAGTACCTGTCGCACACGCAGGACGCCGACGGGGTGACGGTGCGGGTGCGGGACCGGCTGACCGGCCAGTGCTACCCGATCCGGGCCAGGTACCTGATCGGCGCGGACGGCGCCAAGTCCACCGTGGCCGCCGACCTGGACCTGCCGCTGCGCGGGCGCACCGACATCGCGGGTTCGATGAACATCACCTTCCGGGCCGACCTGGCCGAGCTGGTGGGCCACCGGCCGTCCGTCCTGTACTGGGTGATCCAGCCCGGGGCCGAGGTGGGCGGGATCGGCGCCGGGCTGGTACGGATGGTCCGGCCCTGGCACGAGTGGTTGGTGGTCTGGGGTTACGACATCAGCCAGCCGCCGCCGGAGATCGACGAGGCCGCCGCGACCGAGATCGTGCGCAACCTGGTCGGCGTGCCGGACCTGCCGGTCGAGATCACCGGCGCCTCGCTGTGGGGCAACAACGAGCAGTACGCCACCCGGCTGCACTCCGGGCGGGTGTTCTGCGCCGGGGACGCCGTGCACAAGCATCCGCCGAGCAACGGCCTCGGCTCCAACACCTCGATCCAGGACAGCTACAACCTGGCCTGGAAGCTGGCGGCGGTGTTGCGCGGGCAGGCCGGGCCGGAGCTGCTGGAGACCTACACCGCCGAGCGGGCCCCGGTCGCGGAGCAGATCGTCACCCGGGCGAACCGGTCCAGCCGGGAATTCGGCGGCTTCTTCGACGCGCTCGGCCTGGCCGGGGGCATGACCGAGCAGGAGCTGGTCCGGGCGATCGACGAGCGCAAGCTCAACACCCCGGCCGGCCAGCGCAAGCGCGAGGCGCTGCGGGCCGCGATGGAGCTGAAGAACTACGAGTTCAACGCGCACGGCGTGGAGTTCGGGCAGTTCTACGCCTCGGCCGCGGTGGTCTCCGACGGCAGCGCGCGGCCGGCGCCGGCGCGCGATCCCGAGCTCTACTACCAGCCCTCGACGGTGCCCGGGTCGCGGCTGCCGCACGCCTGGGTCGGTGACAGCCGGCGCAAGCTCTCCACCCACGACCTCGCCCCGTACGGCCGGTTCACCCTGCTCACCGGCATCGCCGGCGAGGCCTGGTGCGCAGCCGCGGCGGCGGTGGCCGAGCAGCTGGCCGTGCCGCTCGCCGCGGTGGTGATCGGCCCCGGCCGGGATGCCGACGACCTCTACTACGACTGGGCGGCGCTGCGCGAGGTGACCGAGAGTGGCGCCCTGCTGGTGCGGCCGGACAAGCACATCGGCTGGCGGTCGCACACCCTGCCCGAGCAGCCGGCGGCCGAGCTGCGCCAGGCGCTCCAGGCGATCCTGCACCGTCCCGAGCGGCCCTGATGCGCCCGTTCAGCCATCGCAGCCTGGCCCAGCGGGTGGTCTTCGGCACCGGCCGCGCGCTGGCCGACCTGCTGGCCGAGCTGGACCGGCTGGCGCCGGCGGCCACCATGCTGATCGGCGGCGGCCGGGCGCCGGGGCTGGTGGCCGGACTGGCCGGGCGCATCGACCTGCGCTGGGACGAGGTGGCCCAGCACGTGCCGGTCTCGGTCGCCGAACGCGCCCGGGCGGCCGCGGCCGCGCACCGGATCGACACGGTGGTGGCGGTCGGTGGCGGCTCGGCGATCGGCCTGGCCAAGGCGGTCGCGCTGACCCGGCCGGTGCGGATCGTGGCGGTGCCGACCACCTTCGCGGGCTCCGAGGCCACCGACGTCTGGGGGCTGACCGACGAGCAGGGCAAGCAGACCGGCGCCAGTGACCGGGTGCTGCCCGGGACGGTGATCTACGACGCCGAGCTGGTGGCGTCCCTGCCGCGGCAGCTGGCGGCGGCCTCGGGGCTGAACGCGCTGGCCCACTGCGTCGACGCGCTCTGGGCGCCGGCCGCGGACCCGATCAACACCGCGCTGGCCACCGAGGCGATGGCGAGGCTGGCAGACGGCCTGGCCGCGCTGGCCGAGCCGGTCGCGGGCGCCGAGCCGCTGGCTGCGCGGCAGCTCCTGCAGTACGGCTGCTACCTCGCCGCGGTCGCCTTCGCCTCGGCCGGCTCCGGGCTGCACCACAAGATCTGCCACGTGCTGGGTGGCCGGTTCGGCCTGCCGCACGCCCAGACGCACGCCGTGGTGCTGCCGTACGTGCTGGCCTTCAACCTGCCGGCGGCGGCGGCTGCGGGCCGCCGGGTCGCGACCGCACTGGCGGGCAGGCGGGATGCCGGCGCCGACCCGCTCGCCGCCCTGCTGGCGCTGCGGACCGCGCTGGGCGCGCCGCGGGCGCTGGCCGAGCTGGGCCTGGCCGAGCCCGACCTGCCGGCGGCGGTGGCGGCGATCGCCCCGGCGGTCCCGGTGAGCAACCCGCGCCCGGCCGGCCCCGAGGCGCTGCGCCGGCTGCTGCACGCGGCCTGGGCCGGTACCGAGCCGGCCGCGCTGTCCACCGGCGATGGGCCCTCCGACGAAGGGAGACTGCGATGACGCAGGCCGGCCCGGCCCCCGATCCGGACCAGCGGGAGCGTGAGGCGCAGCTCACCGAGACGGTGCTGGCCAGCTTCGCCGGCACCCCGGACGGCCGGCTGCGCGAGCTGGTCACCGCGCTGACCCGGCACCTGCACGCGTTCGCCCGGGAGGTGCGGCTGACCGAGCCGGAGTGGCAGGCGGCGATCGCCTTCCTCACCGACACCGGGCACCTCACCGACGACCGCCGGCAGGAGTTCATCCTGCTCTCCGACGTGCTGGGCCTGTCCATGCAGACGATCACCATCAACCACGCCGCGGCCGGCCCGGTCACCGAGTCGACGGTGCTGGGGCCCTTCTTCGTGCCGGACGCGCCGCGGCTGCCGGACGGCGGCGACCTCGCCCGCGGCGCGCCCGGCGAGCCGTGCTGGGTCACCGGCTCGGTGCGGGACGAGGCGGGCAACCCGGTGCCCGGCGCGCTGCTGGAGGTGTGGGAGGCCGACGAGGACGGCCGCTACGACGTCCAGTACGACGACCGCAGGCTGGCCGCCCGGGGCCGGTTGACGGCCGGGCCGGACGGCGAGTTCCGGTTCTGGGCGCTCACGCCGACCCCGTACCCGATCCCGGACGACGGCCCGGTGGGCCGGCTGCTGGCCGCGACCGGCCGGTCGCCGATGCGCGCCCCGCACCTGCACTTCATGGTCAGCGCCGGCGGCTTCCGGACGCTGGTCACGCACATCTTCGTGGCCGGCGACGACCTGGCCAGCGACAGCGTGTTCGGCATCCGGCAGTCGCTGGTGAAGCCCTTCGAACGGCAACCGCCCGGCGCCCCGACCCCGGACGGGCGGGCGGTGGCCGGCAGCTGGACGAGGGTCCGCTTCGACATCGTGCTGGCCGCAGACTGAGCCGCCTCACTCGGCCGGCGTGCTGCGGGTGAGTTCCACCAGCTGGCGCAGGCAATGGTCGCGCAGCGGCGCCGGGAAGTCGGCCGCCAGCCGGTTGTAGGCCACCCGGCCCTGCTTGCGGGTGACCACCAGCCCGGCGGTGCGCAGCAGCCGCAACGCGTAGCCGACCGCGTCCTCGTTCACCTCCAGGGCGAGGGCGAGGTCGCCGACGCAGAGTTCCTCGGCGACGTCCAGGGCGTAGATCAGCCGGATCCGCACCGGGTCGGCCATCAGGCTGAGCAGGCTGGTCAGCCGGGCGGCGTCGTCCGGGCCGGGCAGCCGGCTGCGGGCGTGCGCGACCCGCTCCGGGTCGATCGGGTGGGCGTGGTCAGTGCCGGTCATGGCTGGCCTCCGGTCGCCGGCCGAGCTGCGGGGTGGCCCGGCCGCCGGTGTGGCGCTCCGGGTCGGCCAGGAACGCTGCCCGGCAGCCGCCGCAGCAGAAGTAGTACGTCCGGCCCTGCCAGTCGGCGCGGTGCTCGGCGTGGGCCGGGTCGACGGTCATGCCGCAGACCGGATCGGTCGCGCCGGCCTGGTCCGGGCCGTCCGGTTCCGCCTCGCCGTTGGAGAATCGCCCGGGGTTGTCGAGGAATCGTGCCTTGCAGTGGTCGGAGCAGAACCAGACCTCGGCGCCGCCGAGCCGGGCCTGCGCCGGGGCGTGCACCTTCTCCACCTGCATGCCGCAGACCGGGTCCTTGGCGTACCGCCGGTCCGACGCGCCGGTGTCCCGGCTGCGGTACGACCAGTAGATGATGCCGAACGCGACCAGCGCGATCAGGTTCAGCACCGTGGTGTAGTTCCACCGGAAGCCGGTGTGCACCACCAGGCTCGGCCGGGCCGGATCGGGAATGCGCAGCGCGCGGAACAGGTACTCGACCGCCAGGCCGGCCGTGCTCATCGTGGCCCAGAACAGCACCAGGATTCGCAGCATGATCGGTGTGCCGTAGTACTTGCGGTAGATCGAGAGCAGCGGCAGCGTGATCAGGTCGGCGAAGACGAAGGACACCACGCCGCCGAAGGAGATGCCGCCCTGCCAGAGCGCTGCCGCCAGCGGCACGTTGCCCACCGAGCAGACGAAGCTGACGATCGCCAGGAACGGGCCGAGCACCACGTTCTCCAGGCTGGAGGCGAAACCGTGCCCGGTCAGGAACAGCGACTGCCAGAACCCGGTCGGCACCAGCGCGGCCAGGAAACCGGCGATCAGGAAGCCGATCACCAACTCCGTGCGCAGCATGGTCAGGTCGCTGATGGTGTAGCCGGAGGCATCCCCCCAGCCGGCCCGGCTGGCGATCCGGCGGCGCAGCGGCACCCGCTCGTCCGGGCCGGAGTCGTCGTCGGGGACCCGGTCGGCCCGGTCGCCGAGCCGGTCGCGGGCGCCCTCGATCCAGGCCCGCGGGACCAGCCGGGGAATCACCAGGCCCAGCAGCACGATCATGATCGCCCCGCCGACGAACTCGGCCAGTGCGAACTGCCAGCCGATGAGCAGCCACAGCACGATGCCCAGTTCCACCACCAGGTTGGTGCTGGCGATCATGAAGACCATCGCCGAGGTGAAGTCGGCGCCGCGGGCGAAGAGGCTCTTGGCCAGCGCGGACGAGGCATAGGAGCAGGAGGAACTGATCACGCCGAAGAAGGACGCCTTGCCGAGCGTGGCCGGCCGGTGGTCGCCCAGCGCGCGTTGCATCTCGCCGCGGGAGACGAAGGCCTGCACCGCGCCGGAGAGGGCGAAGCCCAGCACCAGCGCCCACAGGGTCTCCCAGAACATGAAGAAGGCCTCGTCCAGGCCGTGCCACACCCCGCCGAACACCGACACCGAGCCTCCTCGCCGCCCGCCGCCGCGCGGACGGGCCACCTCGTGGACACCCGTACAGACCTACGGATGTTTCCCCCGGTCTACACCCGGGCCCGGGGCGGTCGCAACCGTTGCCCGGACACCCTGAACCGGTCGCCCGAATTGCCGATCTGATCCGCATGGGTTGGATACACTCCGCCCGGCCGGATCACGGATGGTGAGGCGCGATGACCCAACCTGTGCGGCCCGCGCCGGCGCACGGCCGGGCCGCGGTGACCCGTGCCGAGGCCACCGGGCCCGGACCGCGCGACACCGCGACCGCCGACGGTGCCCGGCCGGTGCCGCTCGCCGGGCTGGCGCTGCCCGGTGCGGTCCGCCGGGCGCCGGCCGGCGGCCCGGCCCGGGACGCGCTCGCCGGGCTGCGCGGGTCGGCCGGCACGGTGCGCCGGACCCCCGAGGCGGCCGGCCTGGTGATCCGGCGCTCCCCGCAACCCAGCTCGACCGAGGGTGAGTTCGTGGATCCGGCCGCGCCCGGCTTCGTCTTCGTGCCGACCGGCAGGCCGAACGAGTACCGGGTCAAGGGCTCCGACCTCGTCGTCAGCTGGGACGAGCCCGCCGGCCACTGGGTCAACGCCGACGGGCTGGTCGTGCAGTTCGAGGACCTCGCGACCGGCCGCCCGAGCGCCGGCCTGACGCCGGAGGTCGACCTGCGCGACGGCCTCCCGCTGCCGGCGGTGTCCACGCTGCCGCCGCTGAAGGTGCCGAAGCCCAAGGGCGGCGAGAAGGACAACCCGGAGTGGCTGCACTTCCCGATGACCATGCAGGACTTCAAGCAACTGGGCGTCTACGACCAGATGATGATGCTGGCCGACCTGGCCAGCAAGTTCCCGGTGACCCCGTACGAGCTCTTCCTGCAGCAGCAGGCGCCGGAGGACCGGCCGAGTCGCTTCTACCGCTACCACAAGTTCTCGCTGAACCTCGACGATCCGGCCTACGTGCTGGGCGGCGGCCTGAACAAGGTCGAGATCACCGAGGAGTGGCGCGATCGGAACCTGCGCAAGCTGATCGCCGACCGGTACAAGCTGCTGAACTCGCTGATGCGTGGCGCGCCGAGGACCGTGAAGGCGATGGAGGAGTTCCAGGCGAACGCGATGAGCACCCCGTTCATCGCGACCACCGGCGACCGCGGCTATGCCGAGTCGCTGTACCGGGAGTACCCGCCCGGGAAGGGGCAGCGGGCCGTGCTGCTGGTGATCGAGGGCCCCAAGTCGCGGGTGTTCGACTTCGAGGAGATCTACCAGACCATCAAGGGTGCCGGTGGCGGCCGGGCGGAGTGGAACTGGCGCACCAGCGCCAAGCGCGCCAAGGACGCCGACCAGGCCGAGTTCGGGCTGCCGGATCTCTACATCCCGCTGCGCGGGGTGAGCCCGCTCGGCTTCCGGGTGGTCGAGATCGTCGAGCTGAGCATGCCGCCGGAGCCCGAGCTACCGCTGCTCACCCAGGACGCCCGGATGCAGGTGCTGCGCGCTCGCCAGCTGCCCAAGCACTCCGAGCTGGCCGCGCACGGGCACCCGCACGCGCCGGAGGACGAGGCGCAGTGACCGAGCCCGCCGACCTCGACGACTTCCTCCGGCTCAGCTCGGTGCTGCTCGATGCCGACCGGCTGCCGCGCTCGGCGGCCGCCGAGGTGTATGCGATCGTGGCCGCCGCGGCCCCGGCCCGGTACGGCATCGACGGCACCGAGCCGCCGATGGCCGCGCTGCTGGCGACGTTCCGCGAGCAGGAGGCCGCCGGCCCGGACGGGCTGGCGGACCGGCTGGTCGCCGTCCTCTACGCCGACGGGACGCTCGGCCCGATGGCCAAGAACCTGATCGTCACCTGGTACAACGGCGGCCTCGGCCTGGCCGTGCTGTCGGCGGCCAACTACGGCGCCGCGCTGGTCTGGCCGGCCATCTCGGCCCAGCCGCCCGGCCTGCCGGGGCCGTACTTCGGCAGCTGGGCCTACCCGCCGCCGAGCCTGGCCGGCCCGGTTACCCCGTCCGCATCGGAGGATTCGTGATCGAGGACGCCGAGGTGCTGGTCGCCGGTGCCGGGATCGCGGGTGCGCTGATCGCGCACCAGCTGAGCCGGGCCGGTGTCCCGGTCACCATCGTCGACGCCGGTGACCGGGCCTACTTCGACCCCGCCACCGGCGCCGACCAGCGGGCCGAGCTGGTGCGGCGGTTCTTCACCGCGCCGGTGAAGACGACGAACTCGGCCTTCCCCAACCTGGCCGCCGCGCCCAGCCCGGACGAGGGCGCGCTGAACGCCTACTTCGTCGAGCGGGGCCCGGCGCCGTTCCAGAGCACGTACCTGCGGATGGTCGGCGGCACCACGTACCACTGGCTCGGCACCGCGCTGCGCTACACGCCGAACACCTTCGCCGAGCGCACCCGGTTCGGCCGGGGCGCGGACTGGCCGTTCGGCTACGACGAGCTGGAACCCTGGTACTGGCGGGCCGAGCAGGAGCTGGGGGTGGCCGGCGACGGCGCGGCGGACCTCGGCTCGCCGAGGGCGCCCGGGCAGGGCTACCCGATGCCGCCGGTGCCGGCCAGCTACAACGACCAGCTGGTGATGGCGGCCACCGAGGGGCTGTGCGTCGACGGGCTGCCGGTGGAGTTCCGCAGCACGCCGCAGGCCCGCAACACCACGTTCTACCAGGGGCGGCCGGCCTGCGCGGGCAGCGCGAACTGCATTCCGATCTGCCCGATCGGGGCCAAGTACGACGCCAGCGTGCACCTGCTGCGGGCGCTGAACCCGGCGCTGGATCCGGACTCGCCACCCGGTGCCCGGCCGGCCCGGCTGCTGACCGGGCTGACCGTCAGCCGGGTGCTGGTCGGCCCGGACGGGCAGGTCGGCGGGGTGGCCGTCCGGGCGCCGGGCGAGGACGAGCGGGTGCTCACCGCCCGCCGCTACGTGCTGGCGCTGAACGCGATCGAGAACGCCAAGGTGCTGCTCTGCTCGGCGACCGAGTCGCTGCCGCGGGGCGTGGCCAACAGCAGCGACGCGGTCGGCCGGTACCTGATGGACCACGACGTCAAGATCAGCTACGCCCGGCTGCCGCGGCCGGCGTACCTGTTTCGCGGGCCGCTCAGCACGGCCGGCGTGGAGTCGATGCGCGACGGGGATTTCCGTTCCCGGCGCGCGGCATTCCGGATCGAGCTGCAGAACACCGGCTGGAGCTGGGCGGCCGGCGCGCCGTTCACAGACGTGGCGGCTCTGGTCAACCAGGGGCTGACCGGCGAGCGGCTGCGGCAGGCGGTGGCGTGGCAGGTGAACACCCAGATCGAGCTGAACGGCCTGATCGAGCCGGAGCCGAACCCGGACAACCGGGTGCTGCCGTCGGCCACGCTGCGCGATGCCCTCGGCATCCCGCGGCCGGAACTGTTCTATTCGATCGGCCAATACTCGATCGACGGGGCGGCCGCGTTCTGGACCGCGGTGCGGGCGGTCTATGCGCGGCTGGGTGCCACCGAGGTCGCCGAGGTGCCCGGCTGGCAGGGCGCCGGGCACCTGATGGGGACGCACCGGATGGGCACCGACCCGGCCGGCTCGGTGTGCGACGGGTACGGCCGCAGCCACGACCACCCGAACCTGTTCCTGACCGGCAGCGGGCTGTTCCCCACCGTGGACGCGGCCAACCCGACGCTGACCATCGCCGCGGTGGCGCTGCGCACGGCGGCCCACCTGATCGCCACCCGGGCCGGTGACCGGGCGGCCGGAGCGGAGCGGTCATGACGGGACCGGCGGGGACGACCCGGGGCGAGCTGCTGCGGCAGCTGGCGGTGGCCGCCGAGCTGGAGCAGGGGCTGTGCCTGCAGTACCTCTTCACCGCGGCCACCGTGAAGGACCGGATCGACGAGGGCGGCCTGACCGACACCGAGCTGCTGGCGGCGCGCACCTGGAAGGGCACGATGAACTTCATCGCCGCCCAGGAGATGCTGCACCTGGCGCAGGTGTGCAACCTGGCGCTCGCGGTGGGCGGGGTGCCCTACCTCGGCCGGCCGAACTTCCCGCAGCGGCCGGACTACTACCCGACCGGGCTGCCGTGGGGGCTCTGGCCGTTCCAGCAGCAGGTGGTCGAGCTGTACGCCTGCTACGAGCGCCCAGCCACCTGGCACCGGCCGCCGCCGGACTGGCTGCCGCTGGTCGAGCCGGCCGACCGCGCCTTCCCCGCGCTGCTCGCCGACGCGCCGCCGGCCAAGGACCCGTTCGCCCACCTGCCGGGCCGCTTCGACCGGCCGCAGGCCACCGGGCACGAGACGATCGGCCAGCTCTACGCCGCCATCGCGGAGGCGTTCTCGGCGCTGCCGGGGGTGATCGTCGGCGATCCGGCCCGGCAGCTGGACGGCCGGACGATGGGCATCCCGCAGCTGGTCCGGGTGGTGGACGTGCCCAGCGCGCTCGCCGCGATCGAGCTGATCGTCGAGCAGGGCGAGGGGCTGGCCGACGACCGGCCGGACAGCCATTTCGGCGCCTTCCTCGGCATCCGGCGCCAGCTGCTGGAGTTCTCCCGCCGGGCGGACTTCCGGCCGGCCCGGGAGGTGGCGGCGAATCCGCTGTCGCGGCTGCACGTCGACAACACCTTCCCCGGCTGGCGGCTGATCACCGATCCCTACACCCGCGCGGTGAACGACCTCAACTCCGAGACCTACCGGGTGATGCTCGACCTGCTGCAGCTGGTGCTCGGCGACGGCGACGCGGCCAGCGGGGCCGCCGCGCTGCGGGTGATGACCGGGGTGATCGCGCCGCTGGCCGAGGCGCTCACCCAGCTGCCGATGGGCGACGACGGCAGCCCCGGCGAGGCGGACCGGCCGCGGTTCGCCGGGCCCAGCTTCGAGGTGGACTACCCGAGCCCGCCCTGCCCGCCGCCCCCGGCCGGCCGGCTGATCGCGGCCGACCGGCTGCGCTCGTGCGCCGCCGAAGCCGGCCGGCTGGCCTCGCTCGGGCGCGCTGCCGAGGTCGGGCACGGGCAGGCCACCGTGCTGGCCGCGGCGGCCGGCAACCTCGCCGACATCGCCCGGCAGCTGGCCCCCGCGACCTGACCGGCGTCACCCGCACGCCGACGGCTGCCTGCCGCCCGCCGCCTGGGCCGCCCGCCGAAGCCGGACGCCGCTCGGCCAACCGGCTGCGAAGGCCGGGCGGGGCTCAGCCGCCGGCGACGGACGGCAGGATCCGGATCTCGGCGCCCGCCGGCACCGGGGTGTCCAGCACCGCCAGCCGCCGGACGTCCTCGCCGTCGAGGTAGATATTGACGTACCGGCGCAGCCGGCCCTGCTCGTCGCGCAGCCGGAAGTCCAGCGCCGGGCACTGCCCGGCCAGCGCGTCGAGCACGGCAGCCAGCGGGGCCGGGTCGGCGTGGTCGAGCTCGACCGCCTGCCGGCCATCGGCGAACTGGCGCAGCGCGCCGGGCAGCACGACGCGTGCCATCAGCTGCCCAGCGCCGCGGCCCGGACGCACAGCACGCCGGGCAGGTGCTCGGCGACCGGCCGCCAGGAGTCGCCCTCGTCCGCGCTGGCATAGACCGACCCGCCCCGGGTGCCGAAGTAGAGGCCGGCCGGCTCGGCGCCGTCGGTGGACATGCCGTCGCGCAGCACGATGTCGTAGAACTCCCGCTGGGGCAGGCCCTCGGTGAGCGGGGTCCAGGTGTCGCCGGCGTCCTCGGTGCGGTACACCCGACAGGCCCGGCCGGGCGGCAGCCGCTCGCCGTCGGCCTGGATCGGCCAGTTGTAGGCGACCCGGCCGCGGCTGGGGTGAGTGACCATCGCGAAGCCGAAGTCGGTGGGCAGCGTGCCGGCGATCGACTGCCAGCTGCGCCCGCCGTCCTCGCTGCGGTAGACGCCGTGGTGGTTCTGCAGGTAGAGCAGGTCCGGGTCGGCGGCGTCCCGGGCGATCTTGTGCACGCACTGGCCGAACTCCGGCCACGGGTCGGGCAGGAAGTAGGCCTTGACGCCCTGGTTGGACGCGGTCCAGGACCGGCCGGCGTCCTCGGTGCGGTAGACTCCGCCGGTGGACATGGCGACCGTGAGCCGGTCCGGGTCGGTGGGATGCGGCAGCACGGTGTGGATCGCCTGGCCGCCGAACCCCTCGCCCCACAGCGGGCGGTGCGGGTGGTCCCAGAGCGGGCGCACCAGGTCGAAGTGCGCGCCGCCGTCCTCCGAGCGCCACAGCGCGCTCGGCTGCGAGCCGGCCCAGACCACGCCGGCTTCGGACGGCGACGGCGCGAGCTGCCAGACCCGTTCGAGGGTGGCAGCGGTGTCGGCCGGGAAGCGCAGCGAGCCACTGTCCGGCTCCTGCCAGGTCTCGCCGAGGTCGTCGCTGGTGAAGACCGACGGACCCCAGTGCTCGCTGGTGGCCGAGACCAGCAGCCGTGGCCGCTTGCCGCGGGTGTCGACGGCGACCGCGTAGACGGCGTTCATCATGAAGTGCGGCTCGGACAGGTGCCAGGACAGCCGGTCGGTGCTGCGGGCCAGGAACAGCCCCTTGGCGGTGCCGATCGCGAGGAGGTACTCGGTCATGGGCGCAGCCTGGCACACGGCACCGACAATCGA
>DATJNU010000190.1:0-5269 GCA_035507775.1 Jatrophihabitans sp. | reverse complement strand
CCGGGTGCTGCTCGCGGTGGACTGCGTGCCGGCCACGGTTGCCGAGGCGGTGGACATCGGCGCCGGCCTGCTGCTCACCCACCATCCGCTGCTGCTGTCCGGGGTGCACTCGGTGGCCGCCGACACCGGCAAGGGCGCGCTGCTGCACCGGATGATCCGGGCCCGGGTGGCGCACTTCGCCGCGCACACCAACGCCGACGTCGCGGTGCACGGGGTGTCCGACGCGCTGGCCGGCCGGCTGGCCCTGCGCGACCCCCGGCCGCTGCGGCCGGACCCGCTGCCGGCGCTGGACCAGCTCGCCGTCTACGTCCCGGTGCCGGACACCGAGCGGCTGATCGCGGCGCTGGCCGCGGCCGGCGCGGGGTCGCTCGGCGACTACACCGAGTGCGCCTACCTGCTGACCGGCACCGGCCGGTTCCGGCCGCAGCCGGGCGCGGAGCCGGCCACCGGACGGGTCGGCGAGCTGCACTCAGGCCCGGAGAACCGGGTGTCGATGGTGCTGCCGCGGGCCCGGCGGGCGGCGGTGCTGGCCGCGATGCGCGCCGCCCACCCGTACCAGGAGGTCGCCTTCGAGCTGACCGAGCAGCCGTCGCTGCCCGGCCCGACCGGCACCGGCCGGGTGGGCGAGCTGGCCGAGCCGATGACGCTGGCCGAGTTCACCCGGTACGCCGCCCAGCGGCTGCCCCGGACCAGCTGGGGGGTGCGCGCCGCCGGCCGGCCCGACCAGCCGATCGGCACCGTGGCGGTGTGCGGCGGGTCCGGCACCGGGTACGCCGCCGACGCCCGGCGGGCCGGCGCCGATGCCTACCTGACCGCCGACGCCAAGCACCACAGCACCTCGGAGCTGGTGGACGAGCCGGCCGGCCGGCAGCCCGAGCTGGCGCTGGTCGACGCCGCGCACTGGGCCACCGAGGCGCCCTGGCTGCACCTGGTCGCGGCCCGGCTGCGGGAGCGGTTCGCGGGCCTGCAGGTGCTGGTCTCCGAGATCGTCACCGACCCGTGGACGCTGCACGAGCACTGACTGTCACACTGGGCTGACCACCTTCGCCGTGAGAGAGCTGGTTGCGTGAAAGCGGATCCCTTCGTCCAACTCCGGCTGCTCGACCTGCAGCAGGCCGACACCGCCCTGACCCAGCTCGCGCATCGCCGCCGCGCGCTGCCGGAGCTGGCGGCCATCGCCGACTGCGAACGCCGCGCGGCCGAGCTGCGCGGCGAGCTGGTCGAGGCCGAGACCGTGCGGGCCGACCTGGGCGCCGAGCAGCGCCGGCTGGAGTCGGACGTCGAGACGGTGCGCCAGCGCGCCGAGCGCGATCAGCAGCGGATGACCGCCGGCGGCGTCCCGGCCAAGGAGATCGCCGGCCTGCAGCACGAGGTCACCTCGCTGGCCCGGCGGCAGAGCACCCTCGAGGACGAGCTGCTGGAGCTGATGGAGCGGCAGGAGGGCGCCGACAACCGGGCGCGCGAGCTGACCGGGACGCTGGAGCGGGTGCTCACCGAGCGGGCCGCGGCCGAGTCGGTCCGGGACGAGGTGTTCGCCGAGCTGGACGACGCCGAGGCCAAGCGGGCCGCCGAGCGGTCCGAGCTGGCCGGCCGGCTGCCCGCCGACCTGCTGGCGCTCTACGACAAGGTGCGCCAGGCCAGCGGCGGGGTCGGCGCGGCGATGCTGCGCCAGCGCCGGTGCGAGGGCTGCCGGCTGGACCTCTCCGGGTCGGAGCTGTCCGCGGTGCGCACCGCCAAGCCGGACGACGTGGTGCGCTGCGACAACTGTGGCCGGATCCTGGTGCGCACCGACGAGTCGGGGCTGTGACGGGCGGTCCGGCCGGCGCGCGGGTCGTGGTCGAGGCCGACGGCGGCTCGCGGGGCAACCCGGGGCCGGCCGGCTACGGAGCGGTGGTGCGCGACGCGGAGTCCGGCGCGGTGCTCGCCGAGCGGATGGGCTATCTCGGCGTCGCCACGAACAACGTCGCCGAGTACCGGGGGCTGATCGCGGGCCTGGCCGCGGCCGCAGAGTTGGGGGCGGGCGAGGTCACCGTCCGGATGGATTCCAAGCTGGTGGTCGAGCAGATGTCCGGCCGCTGGCAGGTCAAGCACCCGGCGATGCGCCCGCTGGCCGCGGAGGCCCGGGCCCTCGCCGGCCGGTTCGAGCGGATCAGCTACGGCTGGATCCCGCGCGCGCAGAACGCGGCCGCCGACCGGCTGGCCAACCAGGCGATGGACGCCGGCCAGGTGCCGGCCGCGGCCGCCGAGCCCACGCCGGCGAGCCCGTCCACCGCGATCGAGTCGCAGAACAACAACGCCGCCTGGATCGCCGCCGGCTCGGCCGCCACCCGGCTGGTGCTGCTGCGACACGGGGTGACCGAGTATTCGGTGGTGAAGCGGTTCGCCGGCCGGTCCGACCTCGACCTGACCGCCGACGGCGTGCGCCAGGCCGAGCAGGCCGCCGGCCGGATCGCCGAGCTGGCCGGGATCGAGGCGATCTACAGCTCGCCGCTGCTGCGCACCCGGCACACCGCCGAGATCGTGGGCCGCCGGCTCGGCCTGCCGGTGACCGTCGAGGACGGGCTGATCGAGACCGACTTCGGCGACTGGGACGGCTACACCATCGACGAGATCTCCCAGCGCTGGCCGGCCGAGCTGGCCCGCTGGCTCGCCGACCCGGCCGTCGCGCCGCCCGGGGGCGAGTCGCTGGACGCGGCCGGCCGCCGCGCCCGCCAGGCCCGCGACCGGATCCTGCGGCAGCAGGCCGGGCACACGGTCGCGGTGGTCAGCCACGTCACGCCGATCAAGGAGCTGGTCCGGCTCGCCCTGGACGCACCCCAGGCCGCGGTGCACCGGATGTACCTGGCACCGGCCGGCATCTCGACCATCGACTACTACGCCGAGGGTGCGGTGTCGCTGCGCGGCTACAACGAGACCGCCCACCTCGACGGCTGACCGCCGCGACGGCCGCCGAACGGGTAGGTTGCTCGCCACGCGTCAGCGGTCGGACCGCTGATGCCCGTACAGCTACCCCGCGCCTCGGGCGGCGGGGCGCGCTCGCCGGGCGCGGCCACAACCGTTCGAACCAATCTCAGCAACCCCGAACACCCTTATACGGCAGGGCTACATCCCGAGGAGCGGGGCCACCAGCCAGAGCGTGGCGGTGGCCACCAGGATCAGCACCGGGGTGGCGACCAGGCCCAGCCGGTGGAACTCCACCGCCCGCGGCCGGTCCGCCTCGGGCAGGCTGCGCCGCCAGAGCAGTGTCGCCAGCGAACCGGGGTAGGTCGCGTTCGGGCCCAGGTTCACCCCGACCAGCACCGCCAGCACCGCCAGCGGCGAGCCGGCCACCAGCGGCAGCAGCGCCAGTGTGGTGGGCAGGTTGTTCACCAGATTGGCCAGCGCGCCGGCCAGGAACGCCAGCCCGAGCAGTGCCGGCAGCCCGGTGCCGGCCGGGATCAGGTGCCGCAGCTGGTCGCCGGCGCCGCGGTCGAGCACGCCGGCCACCAGCACCCCCAGGCCCAGCACGAACGCGCAGAAGCCCGGGCTGGCCGCGGCCAGCAACCGGACCGGGGTGGTCCGGCGCCGCAGCAGCTGGGGGATGCCCAGCGCCAGGCAGCCGGCCAGCGCCGCCCAGGCCGGCGCGATGCCGACCGCGGTGGTCAGCACGAAACCGGCCACCGTCAGCGCCAGCACCGTCAGCGCGTAGCGGGGGACGGCCGGCACCGGCAGCGGCTGCGCGCTCCCGGTGCGCAGATCGGCGCCGAAGGCCGCCCGCAGGAACAGCCAGTCCAGGGTGCAGGCGAGCACCCACGGCAGCACCATCGCGGCGGCGAACCGGCCGAAGCTCAGCCCGCTGGCGGTGAAGGCCAGCAGGTTGGTCAGGTTCGAGACCGGCAGCAGCAGCGAACCCGAGTTGGCGATGTGGGCGCAGGCGTAACTGTGCGGCCGGTTCGGGATGCGCAGCCGCGCCGCGGTGGCCAGCACCACCGGGGTCACCAGCACCACGGTGGCGTCCAGGGTGAGGGTCGCGGTGACCAGCGCGGCCAGCGCCACCACCAGGGCCAGCAGCCGCTGCGGCCGGCCGCGGGACAGGTGCGCGGTGAGGCTGCCGAGATAGTCGAACACCCCGTCCGCGGCGCACAGTTGGCCGAAGGCCAGGATCGCGGCGAGGAAGCCCACGGTCGGTGCCAGCTCGGCCAGGCTGTGCCGGGCGACCGGCCAGGTGGCGGCGCCGGTGACGAGCGCCAGGGCCGTGCAGGGCAGCGCGACCGCGGCCTCGCTCAGCCCGAACGGCCGCCCGACGGCGGTGGCCAGGCAGCAGACGATCAACACCAGGCCGAGCAGCAGCTGCAGGTTCAACCGCGATCCTCGAGAATCCGCGTGGACGGGGAGTGGCCGGCCACCGGCGCGACCCGCTTCACAGTACGGAGGCCGGGCCGTCCGGCCATCCGGCAGGGCCGCCGGGCGATACGATGTCGCCAGCGGCGGACGAGTTGAGGAGGCGGCCGCGTCGGTTCCCGCGAGGGAACCGCCGAGGAAAGTCCGGGCTCCACAGGGCAGGGTGGTTGCTAACGGCAACCCGGGGCGACCCGCGGGACAGTGCCACAGAAAGCAGACCGCCAGCCGGTGTTCGCACCGGCCGGTAAGGGTGAAACGGTGGTGTAAGAGACCACCAGCGTGCCGGGTGACCGGTGCGGCTCGGTAAACCCCACCCGGAGCAAGGTCGAGAGGCGGTCCGGTTCGCCGGACCGCTGCGCAGGCGTTCGAGGGCGGCCCGCCCGAGCCTGCGGGTGGACCGCTGGAGCCCGCCGGCAACGGCGGGCCGAGATGGATGGCCGCCACCGGCGGAGCGTGCTCCGCCGGGACAGAACCCGGCTTACCACTCGACTCGTCCGCCGCCTGAACGTTCGCGAATCTGCCTGCCGGATAGGAGTGAACCCGCGCGGCTAGGGTGGGCTCAGCCGGCCCACGATCACGAGGAGTGCGGATGAGCTCGAAGGACCTGACCGGGACGTTCTGGTTCTGCGTGGACCACCACGCCGTGGAGCCGTTCGACGGCTGCGGCAGCCGCAACCGGATCGGTCCGTTCGACACCGAGGCCGAGGCGGCGCAGGCGCTGCAGACCATCGCCGACCGGGAGCGGAAGTACGACGCCGAGGACGCTGCCTGGGAGAACGGCGGCTGAGGACGTGATCGGGCCCGGGCCGCCGAGGCGACCCGGGCCCGAACCCGCTGACGGTGCCTAGTGGTAGCTGTGCTCGGCTCCGGGGTAGATGCCGCCCCGCAC
>DATJNU010000189.1:0-8007 GCA_035507775.1 Jatrophihabitans sp. | reverse complement strand
CCACCTTCCTGGCCAACACCTCCGCACCGATCTCGCCAGCCGGCCTCGGCATCGCCAACGTGATCGGGCTGAACACGTTGCAGCATTACTCGCTGCCGGCCAAGGCGACCGCGACGCCGCAGCAGGGCACCTGCCTCGGCGGCACCTGCCTCGGCGGCACCACGCCGAGCGACCTGTGGAGCGTCTACGACCAGCCGGCCTCGCACACCGGCGCCGGTCAGCAGGTGGCGATCTTCGGCGAGGGGCAGACCGACGGCGTGATCTCGGATCTGCGCGCTTTCGAAAGCCATTTCTCACTTCCGCAGACGCCGGTCAGCGTGGTCCACCCGGCGGGTGACACCGACTTCAGCGACGACTCCGGGCACCCGGAGTGGAACATCGACACCCAGGCCTCGACCGGCATGGCGCCGGACGTCGGCAACCTGGCGCTGTACTTCGGCTCGGACCTGTCCGACGCCGACGTGAACCGGGTCTTCTCCACCTTCACCGACGACGCCAACGGCCCGCTGCAGGCCTCGGCGAGCTACGGCGAGTGCGAGACGGTGCCGGTGGTGAGCCCGCTGGTCGGCCAGGCCCTGTCGAACCCGAGCCTGCCGGCCGCGCTCGGGCTGGGCAACAACTCCGACGCCGCGCTGACCGAGGTCACCCGGCAGGCGGCCGTCGAGGGCAAGACCATCTTCGTGTCGACCGGTGACACCGGCTCGTCCTGCCCGATCGTGGCGCTGCCGGTGGTCGGGGCCGGCAACGGCGTGGTCAACCAGGTGGTGCCGGTGACCAACTCGCCGGCCTCGCTGCCCTACGTCACCGCGGTCGGCGGCACCGTGCTCTACACCGACGGCGCCGGCCACCGCAGCCGCGAGTACGGCTGGGCCTTTTCCGGCGGCGGCTCGACCCTGTTCACCCCGGAGCCGGCCTACCAGCAGGGCACCGCGGGCGTGACGCTGCCGTGCGTCACCGACCCGACCGTGACCTGCCGCGGCATCGCCGACGTGAGCGCCCAGTCCGGCGACGTGACCGGCAACGGCTACGACATCGTGATGTCCGGCAGCTACACCGAGGGCGGCGGCGCCGGCACCTCGCTGTCGTCCCCGCTCTGGGCCGGCATGTGGACCCGGATCCAGTCTGCCTCGACCAGCGCGTCCGGCAACGGCTTCGCCAACTACGCCCTGTACCGGGTGGGCAAGGTCGCCGCCTCGTACGCCCGGGACTTCTTCGACGTCAACTCGCTCGACCTGACCACCGGCCTGCCGGCCAGCAACGGTCTCTACACCACCGGACCCGGCTGGGACTACGTGACCGGGTTCGGCACGCCCAAGGTGGCCGGCCTGATCTGTGACCTCGACGGGGCGTGCTGATCTCGGGCTGAGGTTTTCGAACTCCTCCTGAAGCAGTCCCGGGTACGAGTCCGCCGGCTCGTACCCGGGACTTTCTACGCCGTCGGGCGGCCTGCCGGGTCCGGATGTGAGAGCGTGACGGCCGACATCCGCCAGAGAGGAACGACATGCACCTGCTGTCCGAAGCCGGCCGGTTCACGGCCCCCGCGCCCGGCGAGCCCCGGCACTGGGTGGAGCACCTGCGCTCGGCCGACCTGAGCGTGGGCACCTACTCGGTGCCGGCGGACGGCGCCGACCTGCAACAGCCGCACAGCGAGGACGAGATCTACGTCGTCCTATCCGGGCGGGCGGTCCTGGAGGCGGACTCCGGACGGGTGCCGGTCTCAGCCGGCTCGGTGCTGTTCGTGCCGGCCGGTGAGCGGCACCGGTTCGTCGAGCAGACCGAGCCGCTGGCGGTCCTCGTCGTGTTCGCGCCCGCCGAGGGCAGCCGGGCCGAACCTGCCACATCCGGCTGAAATCTCGCCGGCTTCGGGAGCGGGCGAACCGGCGCAATGGTACAAGTAGCGCACACAGCTCTTCTTACCATCTTCTAAGGAGTTCATCTTGCGTCGAATTGTCTCCCGGGCGGCACTGTTCGTGCCGCTGGTCGCCCTGCTGCTGGCGGGCGTCTCTGCCCTGTCGGTCGCCGAGGCGTCGGCCAGTGGCACCGTCAACACCGCCGGCGCCCCGCTCAACGTCCGGGCCAGCGCGAGCACCAGCGCCACCATCGTCGGCAGTGTCAACGACGGCGCCAGCGTCACCATCGACTGCCAGACGTACGGGACCACCGTCAGCGGCACCTACGGCACCTCCGACATCTGGGACCACCTGCCCGGCAAGAACGGCTACGTCAGCGACACCTACGTCTACACCGGCTCGGACACGCTGGTCGCCCCGCTCTGCGGCGGCACGACCAACAAGACCTGCAAGAACAGCTTCAGCAACCCGAACAGCTGCTCGGCGGCGGTCACCTGGGCCAAGAACCACGAGACCAGCAGCTACCACTCCGACTACGCCGGCCGCTGCGACCACGTGATGGCGCTGGCCTACGGCTGGTCGGCCAGCGGGTCGACCACCGCGCACGCCCACTGGCTGGCGATCCCGTCGGGGGACAAGTACCCGGGTGACAGCAACGTGCCCGCCGGCGGCCTGGCCTTCTTCTCCGGCGGCTCGTCCGGCGCCGGCCACGTGATGATCTCGATCGGTGGCGGCAACTTCGTCTCGACCGACATCGACGGCTCGGGCACCCTCGGCGTCACCACCATCGCCAAGATCAAGAGCTCCTGGGGCGAGACCTACAGCGGCTGGGCGCAGCCGTGGTTCCAGATCAACCACTGATCCATCCGCCGGCCCGATCCGGCGCCGGCTGACGAAGGCGGCCGGCCACCCCCTCTGCGGCGGTGGCCGGCCGCTGTCGCGTTCCGGGCCGCCCCCGGCGTGACCCGGGACTGCCTCTCCGTCAGTCCGCCCAACTGCCCATCGATCCGTCCGCCTGTCCGTCCGCCGGTCCGGGCGGGCGGCGGGTCACGGCGACCGGGGTCCCGGGGTCGGGACTCACCGGGTCGGGGCTCCCGGGGTCGGGGCTCCCGGGCTCCGGGCCACCCGGTTCCGGTCCGGGCGCCGGGCCGGGCTGGGGCGCCGGGCCAGGCTGTGGTGCCGGGCCAGGCTGTGGTGCCGGGCCGGGCGGGAAGGGACCCGGGGCCGGTGTGGGGCCCGGCGGGAACGGCCCCGGCGTCGGAACCGGACCGGGACCGGGCGTCGGCTGCGGGGTGAACGGTTCCGGTGAGATCGGCGGCACCGGCGGTCCCGGCTCCACCGGCGGGACGTCCGGCCCGGGTTGGATCGGCTCGACCATGGCGAACCTCCACGACTGCCTCGGCGTCGGCTGCGGTTCAGCCGCTGTCTCGACCGTACTCAGCGCCCGCGCCGGCGCGTGCCGATCAGCCCAGCTCGGCACCGTCGTCGCCGGCCCAGACCGCGCCTGTCTCCACCCGCTCGGCGAACCGGGTCACCGAGTCGGCCACCAGGCCCGGGTGGGTCAGCGGCAGCCAGTGCCCGGCCGACACCGTCCTGCCGACGAGCTGCCGCACGTACGGCCGCGGCGCGCCGAGCTGCAGTTCCGGGCTGATGTACGGGTCACGGGTCGGCGCCAGCACCTGCACCGGCGTCTCGACCGGCACCGGCCGGGGACCGTGCCGGGTCAGCAGGTTGGCGCGGTAGAGCTCGAGCCCGTTGAGCTTCTCCCGCGGGCCCCGGTGCGTGGCCGCGGCATCGCCGAGCAGCCGGTCGACCACGCCGGAGCGCCACGCGAGCTCGGGCAGGACGGGCAGTTTGAAGAGGGCGATGTAGGCCGAGTGGGCCAGCTGCCGGAGCGCGGCGCGCCGATCGCCCCCGCGCAACTGGCCGATCAACCAGGGCTGGACGTAGGCGATCGACGGGCCGGAGATCGAGGTGAACGAGGCGAACCGGCCGGCCAGGGCGCCGGCGGTCAGGAAGTGCCAGCCCTGCACCGAACCCCAGTCGTGGCCGAGCAGGTGGACGCGATCCCGCTCGCCGACCGTCGCGGCGAGCACCGCCCGGGCATCGTCGGCCAGCTGGTCCAGCCGGTAGCCGGGCCGCCCGGCCGCCGGGTCGGAACGGCCGGTCCCGCGCACGTCGTACCGGATGAACCGGCAGCGACCGGCGAGCCGGCGGGCGACCGCGTCCCAGAGGGCAGCGTTGTCCGGATAGCCGTGCACCGCGAGCACGGTGGGCCCGTCCGCGGGGCCGGTGTCGTAGACGGCCAACCGCACGCCGTCGCCGGCAGTCGCCAGGCAGGTCGGTTCCATCCACCGAAGCTACGTCAGTCGATCGAGAGCAAGGTCGTTCGATCGAGGTCGTTCGATCACGTCACCGATGCGGGCTCGCGCGGCCCGGGAACGCGGCGGAGCAGGTCCTCGGGGGACCGCTCAGATCCAGATCAGGTTCTTCATCGCGCGGCCTCCCTTCTGGGCCGAGCCGGTTCCCCCGAGGACCGGCACTGATTTCGGGTCGGGCCGGTACCTCGCGGCGACCGGCTCGTTAGCCAGGTATCAGTTGGGCGATTTCTCGCTCTTCTGCGGTACGTGCCCCTTACGACAGGAGTGAGCCAGCTCGCTTCGAAAGTCACAGCGCCCCGCGTCACGAGACATTACCTTGATCGTCCCGTGAGTAGTCGTCGGGGCGCTATCGGTGCATACTCTCATGCAACGTGCGCCATGGACAGAACCTCCTAGTTGTCCGTTTGTCCCCGTCCACCAGTCGCCCTGTCCGCGTGGCACACCGCCTGTGTCACAGAGCTTTTCGGAGATCAGTCGAGATCGATGTCTGACGACAACCGCTCTCCGGATGCTTCCCGCCTGCCCGGCGGGTCGGGCTGGCTGCGCTCCTGGAAGCTCTGGTCCGTCCCCGGCAGCGCCCGGGCGCTGATCCTGGCGGTCGAGCTGATCACCGTCCTGGGCCTGGTGCTGGCGGCGCGCAGCTTTCACCTCAGCGGCACCGCGATCGCCCGCTGGCTGCTCATCGTCGGCCTGAGCGTCCTGCACGCCGAGGCCACCGCCCGGGTCGAGCGGATGCGGGTCTACCTCACCACCAGCGTGCACGTGACGATGACCTCGGTCTGGGCGTTCACCGCGGTGCTGACCCTGCCCGCCCTCTATGCCGCCACCCTGGGCGTGGCGCTGTTCTGCTTCCTGGCCTGGCAGCACTCCCGCCAGCACACGATGGTCCCGCACCGGGAGATCTACAACGGCGCGGTGGGGGTGCTCGCCATCCTGCTGGCCAGCGCCTGCCACAGCGGCCTCGCCGACCACCTGCCGGCGCTGCACGCCGGCGGCGGGAACGCCGCGATCGCGGCGGTGGCCGCCCTGGTCGTCTATTTCGGCGTCAACAGCGTCCTGGTGCTCACCACGATCTATCTGGCGGTCGGGCCGGTGCCGCTGCGGGACCTGCTGCCCGACCGCGAGGAACTGGCGCTGGAGCTGGGCACGCTGGTGCTCGGCCTGCTCGCGGCGCAGCTGCTGCTGAACGTGGCCTGGCTGATGCCGCTGGTCCTGGTGCTCATGGTGCTGCTGCAGCGAAGCTCGCTGGTGTCGCAGCTCGAGGTCGCCGCCGCCACCGATACCAAGACCGGCCTGCTGAACGCCTCGGCCTGGCAGGAACTCGCCCAGCGCGAGCTGGTGCGCTCCCAGCACATGAGTTCGCCGTGCGCGCTGCTGCTGCTCGACCTCGACCACTTCAAGCGGGTGAACGACACCCTCGGCCACCTGGCCGGCGACGCCGCCCTGCGGGCCATCGGCGAGGCGCTGAAGCGGGAGCTGCGCGGTTACGACGCGGTGGCCAGGTTCGGCGGGGAGGAGTTCGTGGTCTTCCTCAACGACCTGAACCTCGACGAGGCGGTCGTCGTCGCCGAGCGGACGCTGACCCGGGTCCGCGGCCTGGTCATCGCCGGCCAGTCGCCGGACAGCGCCAAGCTCGGCCTCACCGCCTCGATCGGGCTGGCCGCCTACCCCCAGCACGGCCAGGAGCTCACCGATCTGCTGGAGGCGGCGGACCTCGCGCTCTACGGCGCCAAGCGGGCCGGCCGCGACCAGGTCGGGCTGCCGCCGCACTCCCGCCCGGCGGTCAACCCGGCCTGATTCGCAGGCTGCGCACGGGCTTAGCAGGGGCTACACACAGGCACAGCACGTACACAGACTTTCCAAGCAAGGTGGGGCCATGGCCGCGAACCAGCACCCGCACGACGGTGCCGACCAGACCCCCGACCAGGCGCGTCCGGACGAGCCCGGCAGCCCCGGACCCGAGCAGGCCGGCGCGTCCGGGCAGCCCCAGCCGACCGACCAGCCCGGCCAGCACGAGTCCGGCCAGTACCAGCCGGTGCGTCCGACCGACCCCGGCTACCAGAACCAGGGGAACTACCAGCAGACCAGGCCGTACGAGCCTGCCACCGCCAGTTGGCCGGCCGCGGCCGGCCAGTACGGCGGCTGGCAGGCCGGCGGCCAGCAGGGTTACCAGCACGCCACCGGCCACGGCGGCTACGGCCAGTGGGCCGGCCAGCCCGGCGCCGGCTATGCCCCGGGCTACCCCGGCCCCGCGCCGTACGGCGACGACGCCACGGCGGCACCCCCGGCCCGGGGCGCCCGGCGCCCGCTGCTGGTCGCCGTCCTGGTGGCCGCGCTGCTCGGGGGTGGCGTCGGCGGTGGCATCGTCGCGCTGGCCGACCACTCCGGCGGCCGCAGCGTCGACACCGGCCTGCGGATCACCAATGCGACCGGCGCCCCGTCGGCCAAGCTCGACGGCACGGTGGGCGCGGCGGCCGCCAAGATCCGGCCGAGCGTGGTGACCATCAACGTCACCGGTCAGCAGGAGGCGGGCACCGGCTCCGGCGTGATCATCCGCGACGACGGCTACATCCTGACCAACGATCACGTGGTCGACATCGCCAACGGCGCCGGCGACATGCAGGTGGTGCTCTCCGACGGCCGGACCGCGGCGGCCAAGATCGTCGGCCGCGACACTTCCGACGACCTCGCCGTGATCAAGGTGGACGGCCTGTCCGGCCTGACCGCGGCCACCTTCGCCAGGTCGTCCTCGCTGAGCGTCGGCCAGACCGTGGTCGCCGTCGGCGCCCCGCTCGGGCTCTCCGACACCGTCACCAGCGGCATCGTCAGCACCCTGGCGCGACCGGTGCGGGCCGGCGACAACGACCAGGCGGTGTTCAACGCCGTGCAGACCGATGCCGCCATCAACCCGGGCAACTCCGGTGGCCCGCTGGTCGACCTGAACGGCTCGGTGGTGGGCATCAACGCCGCCATCGCCAGTGACAACTCCGGCGGTGGGGGGCTGCAGATCCCGGGGCAGCAGAGTCAGGCCGGCAACATCGGCATCGGCTTCGCCATCCCGTCGGACGAGGCCAGCCGGATCGCCAGCGAGCTGATCGCAAGCGGCAAGGCCACCCACGCGGTGCTGGGCGTCCAGGTCACCAATGCCCAGAACGGCCCCACCGGCACGACCACCGGGGTGCCGCTGAGCACGGTGAGCGCGGGTGGCGTCGCCGCCAAGGCCGGCCTGCAGCGCGGCGACCTGGTGACCAAGGTCGACGACCAGCAGGTGACCACCGCCGACGCCCTGATCGCGGCGGTCCGCAGCCACGCGCCGGGGGAGAAGGTGACCATCACCTACGTCCGAGGTGGCAAAACCAGCAGCGTGTCGGTAACACTGGGTTCTTCGGACAGCTGACGTCCGACGGCCGGACCGAGCATCACCGAACGGCCGACCCGGATTCACCGCCCGGCCCGATCGAGACACCGGTCCCGCCGGGGGTGTCCTCCGGCGGCACCACCCTCCCCGACGGGGCCCGCGGGTCCCGTCCGGCCGGCTGATCACCGGCCACAACCGCACAGCGCCCGGCCGCCGTCCAGCCCTGGACCGGCCAGGCACCCGAGCAGCCGGGTTGCGTGTCCCGCAACCCGGCTGCGTCCATTCCGGCCCCGCTCGACCGGCGATCCCGGCCAGACCGCCCGGACGCCGAACCGGCCGCCCACGTTGGCACAACGTGGACAGCCGGTTCGGGCTGAATCGAAGGGGAGGGGTGGCTCCTAGTAGACGGTGACCCCGT
>DATJNU010000188.1:0-29352 GCA_035507775.1 Jatrophihabitans sp. | reverse complement strand
TGGCAGGTGCCGGACGAAGCCCACCGTGTCGGAGAGGGTGAAGACCCGGCCGTCCGCGGTCTCGGTGCGGCGGACCGTCGGATCGAGGGTGGCGAACAGCGCGTTCTGCACCAGCACGCCCGCCCCGGTCAGCCGGTTGAGCAGCGAGGACTTGCCGGCGTTCGTGTACCCGGCCAGCACCACCGCCGGCACCTGGTTGGTGTCCCGCCGGGCCCGCTTGAGATCGCGGGCGGTCTTCATCCCGGCGATCTCCTTGCGCAGTTTGGCCATCCGCGCGGTGATCCGCCGCCGGTCGATCTCCAGCTTGGTCTCGCCCGGGCCCCGGCCGCCGATGCCGACGCCGTTGGCCGCCCGACCACCCACCTGGCGGGACAGCGACTCGCCCCAGCCACGCAGCCGGGGCACGAGGTACTGCAGCTGGGCCAGCTCGACCTGCGCCTTGCCTTCCCGGGAACGGGCGTGCTGGGCGAAGATGTCCAGGATCAGCGCGGTCCGGTCGACCACCTTGACCTTGACCACTTCCTCCAGTTGGCGCAGCTGGCCCGGGGCTAGTTCACCGTCGCAGATCACGGTGTCCGCCCCGGTGGCGGCGACGATGTCGCGCAACTCCTTGGCCTTGCCGGAGCCGATGTAGGTGGCGGGGTCCGGCCGGTCGCGGCGCTGCACCAGGCCCTCGAGCACCTGCGAGCCGGCGGTCTCGGCGAGCCGGGCGAGTTCGTGCAGCGACGTCTCGGCCTGGGTCAGGCCGCCCGAGGTCCAGACCCCGACCAGGACGACCCGTTCCAGGCGGAGCTGCCGGTACTCGACCTCGGTGATGTCGGTGAGTTCGGTGGACAGTCCCGCAACCCGGCGCAGCGCGGCTCGCTCGGAGAGGTCGTACTCGCCCAGGGTCAGATCGTCGTCGCCGAACTCGTCGGAGTCGATGTAGTCGTCGTAGTCGGCCTGGCTGTCCTCGGCGGCGTCGCCGTCAGGCACCGGGAACGAGTCCTCGGCCGGGGGCCGGCCGGATCGGTTGTCTGCAGTCATCGCGTCCATCGTGACAGGCCGCGCGCCGCGCGAGCCACACAATTTCACCCTGGGCCGATCCGGCGGACCGGCCCGCCATGCCGGTCAGCGGTGCTCGGCCAGCCAGCGCTCGCCGATCTCGACCTCGCCCACCAGCACCGCCGGGCCGGCGAGCGTGACCGAGCCGTCGGGGGCCCAACCGACCGTGCATCGCCCGCCGAGCACCTCCACCTGCCACGGCGCGCCGCCGGCCTGGTCGCCGGCCGCGGCGACCGCCACCGCACAGATGCCGGTGCCGCAGGACCGGGTCTCCCCCACGCCGCGCTCGTGCACCCGCATAACGACCTCGTCCGGGCCCCGGCGCACGAAGAACTCGACGTTCTGGCCGGCCGGCAGCGGCGGTTCGACCCGCGGTGCGACGGTCAGGTCGAGAGCGTGCAGCTCGTCCTCGGTCTCCAGCTCCACCACCACGTGCGGGTTGGGCAGGTCGAGCGCCGCCAGGCTCGGCCGGCCGTCGACGGTCGGGCGCTCCGGACGTGCGGTCGCCAGGCCCATCGCCACCGTCACCTGGTCACCGTCGAACGTGACGCCCTTGACGCCGCCGCGGGTCGCCACGTTCACCGGCCCGTCGATCAGGCCGGCCTGCCGCAGGTAGCGGCCGAAGACCCGCACCCCGTTCCCGCACATCTCGACGATCGATCCGTCGGCGTTGCGGTAGTCCATGAAGTACTCGGCCTCCGGAGCCTGGCTGAGCACATCGGGCTCGGTGGCGAGCTCGGTGCGCACCACCCGCAGGATGCCGTCCGCACCGATGCCGGCGTGCCGGTCGCAGAGCGCCTGGACCAGCCCGGCCGACAGGGACAGCTCGCCGTCGAGGTCGGGGATGACCAGGAAGTCGTTCTCGGTGCCGTGGCCCTTGATCGCGGTCAGGCCGGACCGGGCTACCGGCGGGTGCAGGCTGGCCTCAGAGGTCATGCGAACAGCCTAGGTGATATCTCCGACATTGCGGAGTCCAGCAGCGTGGTGGCGGCGCCGTCGAGCCAATGGATCCGCGGGTCCCGGCGGAACCAGGACCGCTGCCGCCGGACGAAGCGCCAGGTTCCGCGCACCGTCAGCTGCACCGCCTCGGCGAGGTCGCCGCACAGCTGGCCGTCGTCGTCCAGCACGGCCAGCAGCTGCTGGTAGCCGAGTGCCTTGCCGGCGGTGGGGCTCTGCCGCAGGCCGGCCGGGAGCAGCCCGCGCACCTCCGCCAGCAGGCCGCCTTCCATCATCGCGTCCACCCGGCGCTCCACCCGCTGCTGCAGGTCGTCGCGGTCCAGGCCGAGCTGCACCGTCCGGTAGAGCGACTGGAAGGCGGGCATCCGGGACAGGAAGGGGCCGCCGGTCAGCTCGATGACCTCGAGGGCCCGGACGATCCGCCGGCCGTTGCTGGGCAGGATGCCCGCCGCCGCCGCCGCGTCGAGTTCGGCCAGCCGGGCATGCAGCGCGGCCGGGCCGAGCCGGTCGAGCTCGTCGGCCAGCCGGGCCCTCAGCCGTGGCGATTCGCCGGGGAAGTCGAGCCGGTCGAGCGCGCCGCGCAGGTACAGCCCGGAGCCGCCGACCAGGATCGGCAGCCGGCCGCGGGCGTGCACCTCGGCGATCGCGGCCCGGGCCAGCTGCTGGTACTCGGCGACCGCGGCGGACTTGGCCAGCGGCCACACGTCGAGCAGGTGATGTCGCACGCCGCCGCGTTCGGCCGGCGGGAGCTTCGCGGTGCCGATGTCCATGCCGCGGTAGAGCTGCATGGAATCGGCGTTGATGATCTCGCCGCCGAGCCGCTGCGCCAGGGCCACCGCGAGATCGGACTTGCCGGTCGCGGTCGGCCCCACCACCGCCAGCACCGGGATGACGGCAGGGTCGTCCGGGCCGGGCGGGCTACCGGGAACGCTCACGCACGGTCGCCTTCTGCGGGCAGGCGGATGACAGTCACGTTGCAAGAGGCTAACCGGCTTGCACCGCACGCGGTTCGGTCGTGTCTAATGCACGATATGAGTTCGGAGTGGGGACGCATCGACGAGCAGGGCACGGTCTACGTCAAGACCGCCGAGGGCGAGCGGGAGATCGGGTCGTGGCAGGCCGGTGACGCGGAAGCGGGGCTCGCGTACTACATCAGGCGGTACGAGGACCTGCAGACCGAGGTCGAGCTGCTCAGCAAGCGACTGGCCTCCGGCACCGGCGACGCCAGGAGCACGAAGTCGCAGGCGATGACGCTGCACGCCTCCCTCCCCGAAGCGGCCGCGATCGGCGACCTGGCCGCGCTGGACCAGCGGCTGGTCGAGCTCATCGCCACCGCCGACGCCAAGATCGGCGAGCAGACCGAAGCCAGGGACGCCGCGCGCGCCGAGGCGATCGCGCAGAAGGAGTCGCTGGTCGCCGAGGCGGAGAATATCGCCGAGTCCTCCACCCAGTGGAAGGTCGCGGGCGACCGGCTGCGCACGATCGTCGACGAGTGGAAGCTCATCAAGGGCATCGACCGCAAGACCGACGACGCGCTCTGGAAGCGGTTCGCCGCCGCCCGGGACGCCTTCGGCAAGCGTCGCGGCAGCCACTTCGCCCAGCTCGACACCGAGCGCGAGGCGGCCAAGTCGATCAAGGAGAAGCTGGTCAGCCAGGCCGAGGAGCTGTCCGGCTCGGACGACTGGCGCGAGACGGCCCACCAGCTCAAGGACCTGATGACGCAGTGGAAGGCCGCCCCGCGGGCCAACCGCGCCACCGAGGACGCGCTGTGGAAGCGGTTCAGGGCTGCGCAGGACGCCTTCTTCGCCCGGCGCTCGGGCGTGTTCGCCGAGCGGGACGCCGAGCAGCTGCAGAACCTGAAGCAGAAAGAGGCCGTGATCGCCGAGGCCGAGGCGATCGACATCAGCAATCCCCGGCAGGCCCAGGTCGCCCTGCGCGACCTGCAGGAGCGCCTGGAATCCTTCGGCCACGTGCCCCGGGACGCGATGCAGCGCATCGAATCGCGGATGCGCGCCGCCGAACAGCGCGTCCGCGACGCCCTCGACGCCGAGTGGAACCGGAGCGCGCCGGAGTCGAATCCCTTCCTGGCCCAGCTCAAGCAGCGGCTGGCCGAGGCCGAGGGCAAGCTCGAACGGGCCAGGGCATCCGGCGACAACGGGCGGATCGCGAAGGCCGAGGCCGAGCTGGCGCAGCGACGGGCGCTCATCCCGGACGCCTGACCCTGCCGACGGCCGGCCCCGGCTACCGGCCTGCTAGCTCCGGACCAGCCGGGCGGCGCCCGATGGTCAGCAGCGGCCGGGCCGCCGCGGTCGGGGCAGGCGCGGCACGGCCACTCCCGCGCCAGGGCCGGTGATCCCACAGCCGGCCGTCGGCCACCAGGTGGTGCGGTGCCGCGTAGCTGATCTCCGCGGTCACCAGATCACCGGGCCGGATGCTCAGGTCGCCGGGTGAGAGGTGCACCAGCCGGCCGTCGCGCGCCCGGCCGGACAGGCGCAGGTTCGCCGCGTCCTTCTTGCCCTCCGCCGCGCTGACCAGCACCTCGGCCGCCGAGCCGACCAGCGCCCGGTTGGCCGACCAGCTGATCTCCTCCTGGAGCTCGATGAGCCGCTCGTAGCGCTGCTGGACGACCGGTTTGGTGACCTGCTCCGGCAGGCTGGCGGCCGGGGTGCCTGGACGTGGCGAGTACTGGAAGGTGAATGCGCTGGCGAATTCCGCCTTGCGCACGACCTCCAGCGTCGCCTCGAAGTCGGCCTCGGTCTCGCCCGGGAATCCGACGATGATGTCGGTCGTGATCGCGGCATGCGGCAAGGCGGCGCGCACCGAGTCGATGATGCCGAGGTAGCGGGCGCTGCGGTAGGAGCGCCGCATGGCGCGCAGCACCCGGTCCGAGCCCGACTGCAGCGGCATGTGCAGCTGCGGGCAGACGTTCGGCGTCTCGGCCATGGCCGCGATCACGTCCTCGGTGAAGTCCCGCGGGTGTGGGCTGGTGAATCGGACCCGGTCGAGGCCCTCGATCCGGCCACAGGCGCGCAGCAGCTTGCCGAAGGCCAGCGGGTCGCCGAACGACCGGCCGTAGGAATTCACGTTCTGACCCAGCAGGGTGATCTCGGTGACCCCGTCGGCGACGAGCGTCTCGATCTCGGCGAGCACGTCGCCCGGCCGGCGGTCGGTCTCCTTGCCGCGCAGGCTGGGCACGATGCAGAACGTGCAGGTGTTGTCGCAGCCCACCGACACCGACACCCACGCGGAGAAGGCGGAGTCACGGCGACTGGGCAGGTCGGACGGGAAGTTCTGCAGGGCGTCGAGGATCTCCACCTGCGCGGCCTGGTTGTGCCGGGCTCGTTCGAGCAGCACCGGCAGGCTGGCCAGGTTGTGCGTGCCGAAGACCACGTCCACCCAGGGCGCCTTCGCCAGCACCCGGGACTGGTCCTTCTGCGCGAGGCACCCGCCGACCGCGATCTGCATGCCGGGACGGGCGTTCTTGACCGGCGCCAGATGGCTCAGGTTGCCGTACAGCCGGTTGTCGGCGTTCTCGCGCACCGCGCAGGTGTTGAACACGACGAGGTCGGCCGTCATCCCGGACTCGTCCGCCGACCGCACGTAGCCGGCCTGTTCCAGCAGCCCGGAGAGCCGTTCGGAGTCGTGCACGTTCATCTGGCAGCCGTACGTGCGGATGGTGTACGTCGGCGCGGCCTGGGCGAGGTCAGTCATAGCAGGTCAAGGGTACGAGACGCACCGGGCACCGCCGCCCCCCGCTCGGGAGACGTTCCGCACCAGGGCGCGCGCCGATCGCGGCGCCGGCAGGTGCTAGTGCGCAACCTCGGTGGCGCGCGATTCACGCACGACCGTCACCCTGATCTGGCCGGGATAGGTGAGCTCGTCCTCGATCTGCTTGGCAACCTCGCGGGCGATCACGCCCGCGGCCAGGTCATCGACCTCGTCGGGCAGCACCATCACCCGTACCTCGCGACCGGCTTGCATGGCGAAGACCCGCTCGACGCCGGCCTTCGAGCCGGCGATCTCCTCGATGCGTTCCAGCCGGGTGATGTAGGTCTCCAGCGACTCCCGCCGGGCGCCCGGACGAGCGGCCGAGCAGGCGTCCGCGGCCTGGGTGAGCACCGCCTCGACCGTGCGCGGCGCGACTTCGTTGTGGTGAGCCTCGACCGCATGCGCGACTGCCTCGCTCTCGCCGTACTTGCGCAGCAACTCGGCGCCGATGATCGCGTGGCTGCCCTCCATCTCGTGGGTGAGCGCCTTGCCGATGTCGTGCAGGAAGGCGGACCGCTTGATCAGTGCCGGCGGCAGTCCCAGCTCGCCGGCCATCACTCCGGCGATGTGCGCCGTCTCCACCAGGTGCCCGAGCACGTTCTGCCCATAGCTCGTGCGGTACTTCAGCCGGCCCAACGTCGGGATCAGGCGCTCGTCCAGATCGGTGATGCCCACCTCGACCAACGCGTCCCGGGCGGCGCGCAGGCAGAGCGCGTCAACCTCGACCTTGGCGGTCTCGTAGACCTCCTCGATCCGGTGCGGGTGGATCCTGCCGTCGGCGACCAGCTTCTCCAGAGTGGTCCGGCCGACCTCGCGGCGAACCGGGTCGAAGCAGGACAGCAGGACGGCCTCGGGCGTGTCGTCGATGATGACGTTCACCCCGGTCACCGACTCGAAGGCGCGGATGTTGCGACCCTCGCGGCCGATGATCCGGCCCTTCATCTCGTCCCCGGGCAGGTGCAGCACGCTGACCACGGTCTCGGTCGTCTGCTCGCTGGCCACCCGTTGCACCGCCTCGACGACGACCGCACGGGCTCGTTCGGTGCCCTCGGCCCGAGCCTCGGCCTCGATGCTGCGAACGAGCGCGGCAGCCTCCCGGCGCGTGGACGCCTCGACCGTGGCGAGCAGTTCCTGCTTGGCCTCCTCGGCCGTCAGGCCGGCGGCGCGTTCGAGCACCTGCGCTCGTTCGGCCGCCAACGCCTGCCGGGCGCTGTCGAGCTCGCGCTGGGCTTGTTCCATCTCCGTCACGCCGTGGGCCAGATCGTCGCGCTGCCGGTCCAGGATCCCGGCTTGCGCGGCCAGGTCCGTAGCGCGCTGATCGAGTTGCTCGGACCGGGCAGCCAACCCGGCTTCGGCCCGGGCAAGGTCGGCGACGCGATCGGCCGTCTCACGGGTGACCGTGCGCCGTGCTTGCTCCAGCAGATCCGTCGCGGCGGCCTCGGCCCGCGCCCGGGCCGCCTCGGCGCTGGTCCGGGCCGCGTCGGCGTCTGCCTGGGCCGCCCGGCGCAGCGACTCGATCTCGAGGGTGGCGGCACGACGGGCCGACTCGGCCTCCCGCTCGGCACGTTGCCGGACGGATTCCGCCTCGGCCTCCGCCGCTGCCGACCGATCCGTGTCGCTCGCAGCGTTTCGTCCGTTGCTGATGGACAAAAACCTCTGGCCGAGCACCAGGAGCAATACGAACACGGCCACGATGGCCGCAAAATTCACCCATTGGGTCATCGACGTCCCCCTCTGCTGGAGGCGACGCGTCACTTACGACTCATCGCTACGGCATAGCCAGGAAACCGAACGGCTGTCACCCTCGGACCGACAACTCGTGCGGCGTCACAACCGCACGAACCGGCTCGTACCGCTCCCTCGCCTGCGCCCGGTATGTCGTTGTAGCGAAACGTGAGCTATATATCAGTGTCCTACGCGGTGAACACGTGGCATCCGGTTTCCTGACCTGAGGCTAGGAACGAATAACGAACCGGTCAAGCCAGCCGCGCGGCCAGCGGATCGCCGACGCTACATCGATTCCGGATCGACGTCCGGATCCGAGTCGGTGGCGCCAACCACCTCGCGTACGACCTGAAAACTCATGCCCGGCGAGTACCCCTTGCGCGCGAGCATCCCCGCTAGTCGCCGGATCTGCACCCGCGGCTCCAGGCCCGACATACTCCGGAGCCGGCGTTCGGCCAGCCGGCGCGCAGTCGCGTGCTCGGACTCGGCATCCAGGTCGCTCAGCGCAGCATCGACGATCTCGTCGTCGACCCCCTTGCCTCGCAACTGGCGTGCGAGTTCCCGAGTCGCCAACCCGCGCTCGGCTCGCTTGGCCTCGACGAAGTTCGCCGCGAACGCGAGGTCGTCGACCAGGCCGACGGCAGCCAGCCGATCCAACACCCGGGTCGCAGCCTCGTCCGGCACGTTGCGACCGCTGAGCGCCTCACGCAACTCGGCACGGGTTCGGGATCGGACGGTGAGCAACCGCAGGCAGATCGTCCGGGCCACCGACTCCGGGTCGGGCTCGGCATCCTGCTCGGCCGGAGCCGGCCTCCCGGCCGCCCATCCCCCGCCTGCCGGCGCCGCGCCCGAGGGAGCGTCGGTGGGCGGTGCCGTCGCATCGCCCACCGCACGTCGTCCGGCCATCGATCAGAAGTCCACCGGAGCCGGCAGTGGTGCGTCCTCCGTGACCTGGGCGCCCACCCCGAGCTTCTCCTTGATCTTCTTCTCGATCTCGTCGGCCAGATCGGGGTTGTCGCGGAGGAAGTTGCGCACGTTCTCCTTGCCCTGGCCGAGCTGGTCGCCCTCGTAGGTGTACCAGGCGCCCGACTTGCGAACGATGCCCTGCTCCACCCCGACGTCGATCAGCGAACCCTCGCGGCTGATTCCGCGGCCGTACACGATGTCGAACTCGGCCTGCTTGAACGGCGGGGCGACCTTGTTCTTCACGACCTTCACCCGGGTGCGGTTGCCCACCGCATCGCCACCGTCCTTGAGCGTCTCGATCCGCCGGACATCCAGGCGGACCGAGGAGTAGAACTTCAGCGCCTTGCCGCCGGTGGTGGTCTCCGGCGAGCCGAACATCACGCCGATCTTCTCGCGCAGCTGGTTGATGAAGATCGCGGTGGTGCCGGAGTTGTTGAGGGCACCGGTGACCTTGCGCAGCGCCTGGCTCATCAGGCGCGCCTGCAGGCCCACGTGGCTGTCGCCCATCTCGCCCTCGATCTCGGCACGCGGCACCAGCGCGGCGACCGAGTCCACCACGATGATGTCGAGCGCGCCGGAGCGGACCAGCATGTCCATGATCTCCAGCGCCTGCTCGCCGGTGTCGGGCTGGCTGACCAGCAGGGCGTCGGTGTCCACGCCCAACGATCGGGCGTACTCGGGATCGAGCGCGTGCTCGGCGTCGATGAAGGCCGCGACGCCGCCGGCGGCCTGCGCGTTGGCCACCGCGTGCAGGGCGACCGTCGTCTTGCCGGAACTCTCGGGACCGTAGATCTCGATGATCCGGCCACGGGGCAGGCCACCGATCCCGAGTGCGATGTCGAGGGAGATGGAGCCGGTCGGGATCACCTCGATCGGCACGTAAGGTCGCTCACCCAACCGCATGACCGACCCCTTGCCGAACTGCTTGTCGATCTGGCCGAGCGCGACTTCCAGGGCCTTGTCGCGGTCGAATGCTGCGGGCATCTTGGTACCTCTTCCATACTCGGCGTGCGCTGTTAATCAACGTGGTGGTGACGCTAGATCCGACCACCGACATTTCTGCCGGCCGAGCCCGATCTGTGGACAGCCCGCGCGATCATCCACACCCTAGCCGAACAGTTGTTCGATTGACAGGCTGCGACACGCCGAGGATGGCGGGCTCAGCGCAGCCGCTGCGGAACCTCGAACTCCTGGCAGACGGCCCGCCAGACGGCCTGCGGTGATTCGCCCCGTTCGATGGCGTCGTTCACCGTCGCGCCCAGGCTGCCGACCCGGTAATCGGCTGCGAGCGAGCGGGCATAGGTGGCCCCGAACCGGGCTTCCATCCGCTTCCAGAACTCGCTCAACCGCACCCGGCCAGCCTAGCCCCGGCACCCGGCGGTCCCGGTCGGCGCACCGGCACCGGAGCCATCCGGCAGGATCAGGCGGCATGACGCGCCCCGCCCCCGCCGGACCTGCCGACCATCCCGAGCGCTGGTACGCCCAGCCCGCGTTCACCGGCCGCCTGCTCACGCTGGCTCCGCTCACGATCGAACACGCACCGGCGCTGCACACAGCCCTGTGGGCCGGCGACGGCGGGACCGAGGTCTACCGCTGGCTCGGCGCGCCACCTCCGGAGACGGTCGAGCAGATGACCGGGATCGTCTATGCCGCACTCGCCCACCGCGCCGCCGGCCGGCGACTGCCCTACGCGCAGCTGGACAGCGGGTCCGGCTCGGTGATCGGCACCACCAGCTTCTACGAGGTCGACCCGGCCCTGCGCACGGTGGCGATCGGCCACACCTGGCTGGGCCGGCCCTGGTGGCGGACCGGCCACAACACCGAGTCCAAGCTGTTGATGCTCGGCTACGCCTTCGACCAGCTCGGCGCCGCCCGGGTGGTCTGGCACACCGACGTCCGCAACGAACGATCGAGGGCAGCCATCGAACGGCTCGGGGCGCGCTTCGAGGGCGAGCTGCGCAAGCACCGGATCCTGGCCGATGGGACCTGGCGCACGACCGCGCAGTTCTCGATGGTCGACGACGACTGGCCGGCCTGCCGTGCTCGGCTGCGGGCCGCCCTGGACCGTTGACCGGTCGGGTTGTCGTACCCATCGCGCACACTGAGGGACATGGACACGCTCTTCGGCCCGGCCACCCAGGCCTGGTTCGAAGGTGCCTTCGAACGCCCCACCGACGCCCAGCTCGGTGCCTGGCAGGCCATCGCCCGGGGTGAGCACACCCTGGTGGTCGCACCCACCGGCTCCGGCAAGACGCTGGCGGCGTTCCTGTCGGCGATCGACCGGCTGTCGGCGCTACCGACCCCGGACGATCCCAAGCATCGCTGTCGGGTGCTCTACGTCAGCCCGCTCAAGGCGCTCGCAGCCGACGTCGAGCGCAACCTGCGTTCCCCACTCGTCGGGATCTCCCAGGCCGCCCGCCGGCTCGGGCAGGCCGAGCCGGCCGTGACGGTCTCGATGCGATCCGGTGACACCTCCCCGGAGGACCGCCGGGCCTTCGCCCGGCACGGTGCCGACATCCTCATCACCACTCCGGAGTCGCTGTTCCTGCTGCTCACCTCGGCGGCTCGGGAGGCGCTGGCCGGGATCGAGACCGTGATCATCGACGAGGTGCACGCGGTCGCCGCCACCAAGCGCGGTGCGCATCTCGCGGTCAGCCTGGAGCGCCTGGACGCGCTGCTGGCACAGCCCGCGCAGCGGATCGGCCTGTCGGCGACGGTGCGCCCGGTCGAGGAGGTCGCCACCTACCTGGCGGGCGGCCGGCCGGTGAGCGTCGTGCAGCCGGCCATCGACAAGCGGCTGGCGCTGTCGGTGGTGGTGCCGGTCGAGGACCTGACCCAGCTCGGCGACGAGCAGCTGGACCCGGGTGGCAGCCCGGAACGCCGCTCCTCGATCTGGCCCCATGTCGAGGAACGGGTGCTCGACCTGATCGACAGCCATCGCTCGACGATCGTGTTCGCCAACTCGCGCCGTCTCGCCGAGCGGCTCACCGCCAGGCTCAACGATCTGGCGGCCGAGCGGGATCCGGACCGGGCGCCGGACATCCGGGCCCATCACGGTTCGGTGTCGCGCGAGCAGCGGCAGCTGGTCGAGGAGGAGCTCAAGGCCGGCCGGATTCCCGCCGTGGTGGCGACCTCGTCGCTGGAACTGGGGATCGACATGGGCGCGGTCGATCTGGTGGTGCAGGTCGAATCACCGCCGTCGGTAGCCGCGGGCATGCAGCGACTGGGGCGGGCCGGCCACCAGGTCGGGGCCGAGTCGCGCGGCATCCTGTTCCCGAAGTACCGCGGTGACCTGCTCGAATGTGCTGTGGTCGCCGAACGGATCCGCAACGGCGAGATCGAGTCCATCCGCTACCCCCGCAACCCGCTCGACGTGCTGGCCCAGCAGATCGTGGCGATGGTGGCCCTGGACCCGGTCACGGTGGACGAGCTCGATGCCCTGGTGCGCAGGAGCGCCTCCTTCGCCACGCTGCCCCGCTCGGCGCTGGAGGCGGTGCTGGACATGCTGGCCGGCCGCTATCCCTCCGACGCCTTCGCCGAGCTGCGGCCCCGGCTGGTGTGGGACCGGATCACCGGCACCCTGACCGGCCGCTCCGGTGCGCAACGGCTGGCCGTCACCTCGGGCGGCACGATCCCCGACCGAGGCATGTTCGGGGTGTTCCTCGCCTCGGCGGACGGCCCCGGCCGCCGGGTCGGTGAGCTGGACGAGGAGATGGTCTACGAGTCCCGGGTCGGCGAGGTGTTCCTGCTGGGGTCGTCGTCCTGGCGGATCGAGGACATCACCCACGACCGGGTGCTGGTCAGTCCGGCGCCGGGTCAGGCGGGCAAGATGCCGTTCTGGAAGGGAGATTCGCCGGGCCGCCCGGCCGAACTGGGTCGAGCGCTCGGGGCGTTCGTCCGCGAGCTCAGCGGTGCCGAGCAGCCGGCCGCGACCGAGCGCGCGCTCCAGGCGGGCCTGGACGAGTGGGCCGCCGGCAACCTCGTCGCCTACCTGAGCGAGCAGCGCGCCGCGACCGGGCAGCTGCCGACCGACCGGACCATCGTCGTCGAACGATTCCGCGACGAGCTCGGCGACTGGCGGCTCGTCGTGCACTCGCCCTTCGGAGCACCGGTGAACGCGCCATGGGCGCTGGCCATCTCGGCCGCGCTGCGGGAACGGTTCGGCCTGGAGGTGCAGTCGATGCACACCGACGACGGCATCGTGCTCAGGCTCGTCGACACCACCGCCGAACCGCCGGGCGCGGACATCGCCGTCTTCGACGCGGACGAGATCAGCGAGCTGGTGACGGCCGAGGTGACCGACTCCGCGCTGTTCGCTTCCCGGTTCCGGGAATGCGCGGCGCGCTCGCTGCTGCTGCCCAAGCGCGATCCCCGGCGCCGCGCACCGCTGTGGCAGCAACGCCAGCGGGCGAACTCCCTGCTGCAGGTGGCACGGGAATACGGCCAGTTCCCGGTCGTGCTGGAGGCGATGCGCGAATGCCTGCAGGACGTCTACGACCTGCCCGGCCTGGCCGAGCTGATGCGCCAGATCGCAACCCGACAGGTGCGGCTGGTCGAGGTCGAGACGCAGGCCCCGTCGCCGTTCGCGCAGTCACTGCTCTTCAGCTATGTCGGCATGTTCCTCTACGACACCGACGCGCCGCTGGCCGAACGGCGTGCTCAGGCACTCACCCTGGACACCTCGCTGCTCGCCGAGCTGATGGGCTCGCCCGACCTGCGCGACCTGTTGGACGAGCAGGCGATCGCCGAGGCCATCGCCGACGCGCAACGCCTCACCGAGGCCAGGCAGACCCGGGGAGCCGATCAGGTGCACGACCTGCTGCGCGAGGTCGGCGACCTCAGCACCGCCGAGGCGATCGCCCGCGGTGCGACGGAGGTCGAACTCAAACAGTTGCAGGCCGATCGGCGCATCATCGAGGTCCGGATCGGCGGCGAGCCGCGTTGGATCACCATCGAGGACGCCGGCCGGGTGCGCGACGCGTTGGGCGCGGCATTACCCGTCGGCATCCCGGAAGCCTTCACCGAACTGGTGGCCGACCCGATCGGTGACCTGCTCTCGCGCTACGCCCGCACCCACGGCCCCTTCACGGTCGGCGAGCCCGCCGCCCGGCTGGGGCTGGGCACCGCCGTGGTGCAGGCCGGGCTGGAGCGGCTGGTGGCGACCGGACAGGTGGTGGCCGGCGAGTTCCAGCACGGCGGCCCGGTGCCGGGCGGACGGCAGTTCTGCGGCGCGGGCATGCTGCGCACCGTCCGGCGCCGCTCGCTGGCGGCCCTGCGCAAGGAGGTGGAGCCGGCCCCGAAGGCGGTCCTGGCGCGGTTCCTGCCCGAATGGCAGGGCATCGGCCGCGGCAGGCAAACCCGCGGCATCGACGGCGTGGCCCGGGTGGTCGAGCAACTGGCCGGCGTCTCGGTGCCGGCCAGCGCGCTGGAGAGCCTGGTACTGCCGGCCCGGGTCGCCGACTACAGCCCCGCAATGCTTGACGAGCTGACCAGCTCCGGTGAGGTGCTCTGGGCGGGCACCGGCACCCTGGCCGGCCAGGACGGCTGGATCACCCTGCTGCCGGCCGAGGCTGCCGAGCAGCTCTTGCCGCCGGCCGCGGACATCGAGATCTCGCCCCTGCATCAGTCGGTCCTCGACTCGCTCGCGGCCGGGCAGGCACTCTTCCTCCGCGCCATCGTCGAGCGGGTGCGCCAGCTGGACGCCGCTGCCGAGGGCGGCTCCGACCAGCCGAGCGAGGCCGACATCGCGGCCGCGATCTGGGAGCTGGTCTTCGCCGGCCGGATCACCAACGACACCCTGGCCCCGGTGCGGGCACGCCTGGCGGGAGGCCGCACCAGTCACGCGCGAGGCCGGTCGCCCGCGCGTCCGCGATACCGCCGGTTCGGCCGCGCCGGGCTCGGCAGGCCCACCGGCGCGGGCCAGTTCGGCACCCAGCTGCCCGGACGCTGGTCCCGGCTACCCGATCGTCCGGCCGAGGAGACCCAGCGCGCCCTGGTCCGGACCGAGGTGCTGCTCGACCGGTACGGCATCCTGACCCGGGGTGAGGTCGCCGCGGAGAACATCCCCGGCGGCTTCTCGGCCGTCTACCCGGTGCTCCGGCAGGGCGAGGACGCCGGCCGGTACCGGCGCGGGTATTTCGTCGATGGGCTCGGGGCCGCCCAGTTCGGTCTGACCGGCGCGGTGGACCGGCTGCGCGCGCTCGTCGGCGAGCATGAGCGCAACCCCCGCCAGGAGCGCGACTCGCTGGTACTGGCGGCCACCGATCCCGCCAATCCGTACGGAGCCGCCCTGGACTGGCCGGAGCGGGTGCATCAACCCGAGCTGGAATCGGGCCGGCGCGGGCACCAGCCGGCGCGCAAGGCCGGCGCCCTGGTGGTCCTGGTCGACGGTGAGTGCGTCCTCTACGTCGAGCGCGGCGGCCGGACGCTGCTCTCCTTCAGCCAGGACCAGGAACAGCTGAGTGCGGCGGCACGCGCGCTGGCAGTGAGCGTCCAGGCGGGCGCGCTGGGCAAGCTGCACGTCGAATCCGCGGACGGCGCGGCGGTGAGCGGATCGCCGCTGGCCGCCGCGCTGGAGGAGGCCGGCTTCCGCCCGTCCCCGCGCGGGCTGCGGCTGCGCGACGCTGCCGGGGGCTGAGATGCGATCGGCGGCTGAGATGCGATCGATGCCCGAGCCCGGGAACGCAGGCCCACGGCGAGAACCGGGCACCGTGCGGCCACGCGCACCGCTGGACCCGGCTGACCGTCGCGTGGGAGACGGTCATGCCTGAGGGCGACACCGTCTACGTGACCTGTCGCCGGTTGCACGAGGCGCTCGCCGACGAGCCGGTGCTCCGGTTCGAGTTGCGGGTGCCCGGGTTGGCGCTGGCCGACCTGACCGGATCGACGGTGCTCGAGGTCGTGCCGCGGGGCAAGCACGTCCTGATCCGCTTCGACACCGGGCAGACCCTGCACAGCCACCTGCGCATGGACGGCAGCTGGCGTGTCGGCAGGACCGGCCAGCGACCGCGCGGCCGGGACTTCGAGATTCGCGCGCTGCTGGGCAACCGCGCCTGGCTGGCGGCCGGATTCCGGGTGCACGACCTCGCGCTGCTCCCCACCGACGCCGAGCACGAGGTAGTCGGGCATCTCGGGCCGGACCTGCTCGCCGAGGACTTCGACGCGGCCGAGGCGCAGCGCCGGTTCGCGGCGGAGCCGGGGCGCCAGATCGCCGACGCCCTGCTCGACCAGCGGCTGGTCGCCGGCATCGGCAACGTCTACAAGAGCGAGCTGCTCTTCCTGCACCGGGTCAGCCCGTTCGCCACGGTGGCCGCGGCCGCGGCCGAGTTGCCCGGCATCCTCACCGATGCGCGCCGGCTGCTGCGCGGCAACCTCGGCGACTTCAACCGATCGACCACCGGCTGGCGGCAGCCCGGCCAGCAGTACTGGGTGTACGGCCGGGCAGGCAAGGCCTGCCGACGCTGCCGACGGGAGATCTGGCGGGACGAGGGCACCGCCTGGTCCCACTCGCAACCGGCCGGCGCTGGGCATCGCCGGCCCGGCCCGGCGCCCGCCGAGGAAGCGGCCGTGACGGATGAGCGGATCACCTACTACTGCCCGTCCTGCCAGGGCGTCGTCCGGGACGGCGGCAGGTAGCCGACCGCCGGCAGCAGCCGCCCACGAGCCCGTCCGACCCACCGCGGCACCCGGCCGGCGGGCCGGCGGGACCTCAGTTCGCCGGGTCGGCCTCGCTGGTCTCGCGAGTGGCCGCGGGTTCGGCCGCCGGCGCCTGCTGATTGGCGATCGCCTGCTGTGACTGGGCCGGCACCGCGTGCTGCCCGGAAGCCGAGGCCGACTCCCCCGCCATGCCGGCTCGGATCTCGGCCAGCCGCGACTGCGCCGCCACGTTCGCGGTGGCCCGCTTGACCTCCTGCATGCGTCCGGCCATCGAGTCGTTGGACAACTCCGCCTGTCCCAGCGCGTTGGCGTACCGGCGCTCGATCTTGTCGCGAACGGCCTCCAGCGACGGGGTGTTGCCCGGCGCGGAGAGTTCGCTCATCTGGTTCAGCGAGGCCGCAACCTGCTCCTGCATCTTGGCCTGCTCCAGCTGGCCGAGCAGCTTCGTGCGCTCGTTCAGCTTCTCCTGCAGCCGCTGCTTGTTCTCCTCGACAGCGCGCTTGGCCTGCTGCGCCGCACCGATCGACTGATCGTGCAGCTGCTTCAGGTTGGCCGCTTCGGCCTCGGCGTTGACCAGCTGGTTGGCGATCTGGCCCGCGGTCTCCTCGAACTCGTCGGCCTTGGTCGCCTCGCCCTTGCCGCGGGCCTGGTCGGCGAGCACCAGGGCCTGGCGCGCCTGCTGCTGCAGCGTCTCGATCTCGGCGAGCTTGCGGTCGAGCTGCAATTCCAGCTGGTGCTGCTGACCGATGACGCTCGCCGCCTGCGCGGTGAGGCTCGCGTGCTGGCGCTGAGCCTGCTCGACCGCCTGCTGGATCTGGATCTTCGGGTCGGCCTTCTCGTCCACCTTCGAGCCGAACCAGGCCGACATGTAGTTCCAAGCCTTGGCGAAACCGTTGGCCATCGCTTCTCTACGACCTTCCTCCACGACACCGGCTGCCCGCGCGATGGGGCATCCGCCCAGTTCAGTCTGCCTCATCGCCCCGTGCACGGTCCAAGCACCCGAACACGGCGTGGTCGGAGTAGCACAGGTCTATGGCAGGTCTATGGCAGGCCGGCACCGACCGGTGTGGTCTCAGCGGGCCGGGGGCAGTCCGGCTACCAGCACGCTGACATCGGCGGCGATGTCAGCGGCCTCCGCCGGTGCGGTGACGAACGATGCCAGCCAGCGGAGCACGGTCGGCGTGCCGCGCCGGCCGCGGCGGGCGAGGAGCCGTTCGGTCGCCTGCGCCACCCGGGCCCAGCCGGCGCTGCGGACGTCCACCCGGCCGAGCACGGAGAGTGCGAGCAGGTCACTCTCGCCGAGCGCCTCCAGCAGCGGGTGCTCGGAGATCGCGACAGCCGCCTGGGTGAGCGCAGCCGGCAACGGGAGGTGGGACACCGAGTCGATCAACCCGTCGATCTCGGCCAGCAGCAGTTCCGCGAGCACATCCTCACGGGCCCGGAAGTGGTTGTACAACGTCGCCTTGGCGACGCCGGCCCGGGCGGCGATCTGCGCCATCGTGATGGCGGTGCCGTTGGCGAGCACCGCGGCGCGGGCACCGTCCAGGATCGCGGCCCTGCTGCGCCGAGCCACGCTGGCGCGGGACGGATCGGGCGCAGCGTCCGGGGCCGGCGCCCCCACCGGCAGGGCGCGCCCGGTGGTGGGGCAGAGCACGATGTCGACCAGCGGGTCCGGCCGCCGGGACGGGCCTGGGGATGCTGCGCGCTGGCTGTTCATAGGTCAACGGTAGAAGGCTGGGCAGGCGGGTACCCGGATAAGAGCGGCGACACGCCCAGAGCCTCAACCTCAACGTGAGAGTGAGGGCAGTGTGTTAGACGTGTCGCCGGGGCAGATCGATCAGGCGGCCACGTTCGGCAGCGCCCGTACCTGCGGCCCGTCCGAGCCGAGGGCCGGCGCCGGGGTGAGCAGCGGCGAACCGCGCCGGGCGCTCAGGACGGCGGCCCGCTCGGCCATCAGTTCCTCGCGGCGGAGCGTGTCGGAGACCGTGGTGAACACCTCGGACAGCGGCACGTCGAGCGCCTCGCAGATCGCGGCGAGCAGCTCCGAGGACGGCTCCTTGTGGCCGCGCTCGATCTCCGACAGATAACCCAGGCTGACCCTGGCCGCGGTCGAGACCTCGCGTAACGTACGCCGCTGACGCAGCCGCACGGCACGCAGGGTTTCGCCGACTACATGGCGTAGAACTGCCATCTTGCGACACCCTTCTCTCTTCGCCCGGCAAGCCGAGCCCGGCGGTTGCGACGATCCAGCTTCCAGTTTCGATGCTAGCCCGCCCACCGGCATCGCCGTCGAACTAAGCATGGAGTTTGCTCACAGCGAACTACGGCACCGCACCGTCGATCTGTTATATCGACGCCGATTCCGCGACGTTGAGCAGCAACGCCACGGCATGTTCAACGGCCTGCTCCCGGATGCTGTTCCGGTCGCCGGCCAGCCGCAGCTCCGAGACCGTCTCCCCGGCGTCCCGCGGGCCGACCAGCGCGACGAAGACGGTACCGACCGGCTGACCGTCCTGCGGCTCCGGCCCGGCCACCCCGGTCACCCCGATCCCCCACGTCGCCGCCAGCCGGCTGCGGGCGCCTCGGGCCAGCTCCAGCGCGACCTGGGCGTCGACGGCGCCCACCCGCCGGAGCAGCGGCTCCGAGACGCCGCCGAGGCTCGCCTTGAGGTCGGTGGCGTAGACGACGAGGCCACCCCGGAAGGTGGCGCTGGCACCCGGTGTCCGCGTCAGGGCCGCCGCCACCAGCCCGCCGGTCAGCGACTCGGCGACGGCGACGGTCTGCTGCCGGGCAGCCAGCACCTCGTGCACCCGGGCGGCCCGGTCGGCGACGGAACCTGCCATTCTCAGGCGGCCTGGTCGCCGTGCGCCGGCGCGCCCGGCCGGCTGCCGCGACGCAGGCTCACCGCGCGGAAGACGTAGTCGACCCCGGTGATCAACGTCAGGGCGACCGCGAGCCACATCACGGTGTCGGCCGCGATCCGCCAGCCACCGGACAGCGGCAGCACCAGCAACCCGATCGCCACCGCCTGCAGCGTGGTCTTCACCTTGCCGCCCCGGCTGGCCGGCAGCACGCCGTGCCGGATCACCCAGAACCGGAGCAGCGTGACGCCCACCTCGCGGACCAGGATCAGCACGGTGACCCACCAGGACAGCTCGCCCAGCATCGACAGGCCGACCAGAGCGGTGCCGATCAGCGCCTTGTCGGCGATCGGGTCGGCTAGCTTGCCGAACTCGGTGATCAGGCCCTGCCGGCGGGCGATGTCGCCGTCGATGCGGTCGGTCAGGCTGGCCGCCACGAAGATCGCACAGGCGACCAGCTGCCAGCCGGCGGAGTGGCCGCCGTGCGCGAAGAGCGCCAGCGCGAAGAACGGCACCAACACCAGCCGCAGGATGGTCAGCGCGTTGGCCAGGTTCCAGATCGAGACCGCAGTGACCGGATCGGCTATGTGGTCGACCTCCGCGGTGGCACCGGCGGCCAGCCGCCGGTCCAGTCCGGTCACCGCTCCGATCCCGGCTGCACCTCGGCGACCAGGTCGGCGCCGTCGCTGTCCACCACGACCGCCCGGACCAGCTGCCCGGCGCGCAGGCCGGACACCGCACCGACCAGGGTGACCGCCCCATCCGTCTCCGGAGCCTGGTGGCCGGCCCGACCGACGACCTCGGCGCCGTCCTGTTCGACCAGCACCTCGACCTGCTCGGCGATGCGGTCCTCGGCCCGCTGGCTCATCAGCTCCTCGGCCAGCGCCGACACCCGGGCCACCCGATCGGCGACCTCGTCGGCGGGCAGCTTGCCGGGCAGCTGCTCGGCCTCGGTGCCGTCCTCGTCGGAGTAGCCGAAGATGCCCATCACGTCGAGCCGGCCGAGCGTGAGGAAGCGCTCCAGCTCGGCCAGGTCGTCCTCGGTCTCACCCGGGAAGCCGACGATGAAGTTGCTGCGGATGCCCGCCGCCGGCGCCAGCGCGCGGGCCCCGGCGATCAGGTCCAGGAACGCCTCGGTCGAGCCGAACCGCTTCATCCGGCGCAGCACCGGCGCGGCTGCGTGCTGGAAGGACAGGTCGAAGTAGGGCAGCACTCCGGGCGTGCCGCCGAGCACGTCCAGCAGGGTCGGCCGCAACTCGGCCGGCTGCAGGTAGGACACCCGCACCCAGTCGATGCCGTCCACCGCGGCCAGCTGCGGCAGCAGCTTCTCCAGCGAGCGCAGGTCGCCCAGGTCCTTGCCGTAGGAGGTGGAGTTCTCGCTGACCAGCACCAGCTCACGCACGCCCTGCCCGGCCAGCCAGCGCGCCTCGGCCAGCACCTCGGCCGACGGCCGGGAGACGAAGGCGCCGCGGAAGGACGGGATCGCGCAGAAGGTGCAGCGCCGGTCACAGCCGGAGGCGAGCTTCAGGTAGCCGGTGGCGGAGTCGGCGAGCCGCTTGCGCGGCGCGGTCGGGCCCCACTGGTGGCCGGGCACCGAAACCTCGGACAGCGCGGCCGGCCGCTGCGCCGGGCTGATCGGCAGCAGGGTGCGACGGTCCGACGGCCGGTGCGGGGCGATCGGCCGGCCGGCCAGCACGTCGTCCAGCCGCTCGCCGATCCGGGCGTAGCTGTCGAAGCCGAGGATCGCGTCCGCCTCCGGCAGCGCGTCGGCGAGCTGGTGGCCGTACCGCTCGGCCAGGCAGCCGACCGCGACCACCTTGCGGTCGGCGTCCGAGGCCGCCAGCAGGGTGTCGATCGAGTCCTTCTTGGCAGATTCGATGAAGCCGCAGGTGTTGACCAGCACCACGTCGGCGGCCTCGGCGTCGGTCACCTGCCAGCCCTTGGCGACGAGCGTCCCGGCGAGTTCTTCGGAGTCGACTTCGTTGCGGGCACAGCCCAGGGTCACGATGGCGACGTTGCCGGGTTGCTGAACTGACACATGCGAAAGGCTACCCGCCCGGCGTCCGGGGATAATCCAGCCGACCAGGCCACCGCCTGCAACAGATTTGTCCGCACTCGCGTGGTAGCGGGCATGGATCATCCTGCGAGCGGGCAGCCCGGTCAGCCGGTCGGGTGCACGGTGGGCCTCGACCCCGGAGAGGTGACCGCCATGCCCACACCGGACGGCGGTGCCGCCCGGCTGACGCTGGCCGAGTTCGCGACCCGGCACGGCCTGGCGCTCACCCGGTTCGCCTACCTGCTGTGCGGCGAACGGTCCCGCGCCGAGGACCTGGTGCAGGAGGTCTACCTCGCGCTGCACCGCCGGTTCGGCGGCGGGCTGCCACTGGACGACCCGCTGGCCTACGCCCGGCGGGCGCTGGTCAACGCCAACATCAGCCAGGCCCGGCGGGGCAGCAGCCGGGAGTTGCCGGCCGAGCTGCTGCCCGAACGCGGCGGCTACCTCGACCCGGCCCCGGACGACGAGCTCTGGCACCTGCTCACCCAGCTCGGCCAGCGCCAGCGCGCGGTGCTCGTGCTGCGCTACTACCTGGGTTACGCCGATGCCGAGATCGCGGAGCTGCTCGGCTGCCGCCGGGCCACCGTGCGCAGCCTGGCCGCCCGGGCGCTGAGCCGGCTGCGCGAACAGCTCGACGACACCCAGCAACGCCACGACGACGGCCGCGCCGGGCAGCACGGCGCAACTCAGCGGCACGACGGGAGGACGCGATGACCGAGCCGTACGACGACCTCGAGCGGCGCCTGGCCGCCACGTTCCAGCGGCAGGCGGCGCAGGTGACCGTCCCGGCCGCCTGGCACCCGCCGGCCGAGCAGCCGGCCCGGCCCGGCGAGACGATCCGGTTGCCCGACCGGGGCACCGTCCACCCTGGACGCCCCCGCCGGATGGCGCTGCTGACCGCCGCCGCCGTCGTCGCTCTGGTGGTCGGCGTCACCGGCACGGTGCTCGGCATCCGGCACCGCACGGCCGGGCGCGCCCCGGTGCCACCGCTGGCATCCACCCAGCCACCACCGACCGCCCCCGCTCCGTCCGGGCGGCCGTGCACCGTGCCGGCGCCGGAGTCCTGGTCGCGGGCCGCCACCGCGAGTGCCGTGCCGCTGGACCGGCCGGGGGTGGACGTGCTCAGCGCGAACGGGTCCCTCGGTGACTACCTGGTCAGCCAATCCGCGACGGACGGCTATCCCGGCGCCGGCTCGTCGCTAGCGGTCTTCCACGGCCGGACCGGGGTCGACCTGGCGGCGCCCCCGCCGGCCGGGAACGAGATCGTGGTGGCCGACCCGTCATCGGCGATCACCGCCGGCTGGCTGACCTGGGGCGTGACGCTCACCCAGAACGACGGCGCGTACTACCGGGTCGAGCTGTACGACCGGACGCACCACACACTGCGGCAGCCGGCGGCGCTGGCCCCGTCCGCGCAGGACAGCCGGCTGTTCCTCGGCGCGCCGGTGCTGACCGACACCGGGCTCTACTGGCTGCAGTCGGTGTACGGCGACCCGGCGCACAGCGTCCTGCATGCCTACGACCTGGCCGACGGGACGCAGACCGAACGACCGGTACCCGGCGCGACTCGGCTGGTCGGCTACGGCACCGGGCTGGCGCTTGCCTACGGCGCGGACGCCCGCACCACGCTGCGCAATGCCGTCGGCCAGCCGCTGCCACCCGACGTCCTGACCGCCGCAGCCGGCGCGGTGAGCTTCGGCTACTCGACCGGGACGCTGTCCTGGAGCGTCTTCACGCCGGGCGCGAGCGCGGCGAGCAACGCCTACTTCCGCTACCGGCTGGGCGGTGCGAGCGCGCCGGCGCAGGTCAGGGTCCCCGGGCCGGAACTGCTGCTCGGCCCGGACTCGTACCCGCTGCTCTCGCTCGACCCGACCGTGGCGCAGCGGCTGTACGTGGACCTGCGGACCGGTGCGCGGGTAACGCTGCCGGCTGGGCTCGGCGTCGCCGCGGTGCTGGGAACCGAGGTCCTCCTGCAGACCGGCAGCGGCAAGCTCGGCGCGTCCGGGCTGAGCCTGGTGCCGCTGGCGAGCCTGCCGCCGGCCCGATGTTGACCGGACGCACCTGCCGAACTCGATAATCTGGACGGCGTGCCCGAGCCCGCAGCTGCAGTCCGGCGTGCGCGTACCGCGGACGTGCCGGCCATCAAGTCGCTGATCGACCTCTACACCGGGCAGCGCTTGCTGCTGGCCAAGGACACCGTGACGCTCTACGAGGCGGTGCAGGAGTTCCGGGTGGCCGAGGTGGCCGGCCGGGTGGTCGGGTGCGGCGCGGTGCACGTGCTCTGGGAGGACCTCGGCGAGATCCGGACGCTGGCCGTGTTGCCGGAATTCCGCGGCATCAAGATCGGCGATCTGGTGCTGGCCGAATTGATCTCCGGCGCCCGGGAACTCGGTTTGCACCGATTGTTCGCGCTGACCTTTCAGACCCGCTTCTTCGCCCGGCACGGTTTCGTGGAGATCGAGGGCACACCCGTCGACGGCGAGGCGTACGCCCAGCTGCGCCGCTCCTACGATGCGGGTATCGCTGAATTCCTCGATCTCGAATACGTCAAGCCGAACACGCTCGGTAACACGCGGATGCTGCTGACCCTCTAACCGATCCGGACATTAGTCGGCAGTAATTGCCTGTGGTACCGCGCGCCTCACAGGTAACAGCGCTGTGACGCCCTAGCGTGTCCAGCGGAGGTGTTGTCATGACCGGATTCCAACTGACCCGATCGCACACAGCGGTCGCGCCCAAACCGGCGACGTGGTCGCAACCCGCGCAGACGCCAACCGCCGAGCTGCCGGGCCGGCATGCCTCGGCTCTGCGCGCGAAGCTGACCCTGCGCCGGATGTTCTACGCGGCCCGGCACGCCGCGCACTGAGCGGCGTCGCCCGCCGCGACCTCAAGACCCCGGACCGCCTGCCGGCGACCGGGGTCTTGTGCTGTCCGTGCCGATCGGTTCAGAAACCGGCGTCCTGGTCGGCGTACCCGGCCTCGTCCGCCTCGTCCGCGACCAGGTCGTCGGCGCTGCCGCCGTTGCGCAGGGTGTAGAGCAGCCCGTCGAGCTCGTCCGGCTTGACCAGCACGTCGCGGGCCTTCGAGCCCTCGGACGGTCCGACGATGTTGCGCGACTCCATGAGGTCCATCAACCGGCCGGCCTTGGCAAAGCCGACCCGCAGCTTGCGCTGCAGCATCGAGGTCGAGCCGAACTGGGTCGACACCACCAGCTCGACGGCCTGCAGGAACACGTCGAGGTCGTCGCCGATGTCGGAGTCGATGTCCTTCTTCGCCGCGGCCGGGGCGGTCACGTCCTCGCGGTAGGTCGGCTGCAGCTGTTCCTTGCAGTGCGTGACGATCGCCGAGATCTCGCTGTCGGTGACGTACGCGCCCTGGATCCGGGCGGGCTTGGAGGCACCCATCGGCAGGAACAGCCCGTCGCCCTTGCCGAGCAGCTTCTCCGCGCCCGGCTGGTCGAGGATGACCCGGGAGTCCGTGACCGAGGACGTCTTGAAGCCCAGCCGAGAGGGCACGTTCGCCTTGATCAGGCCGGTCACCACGTCCACCGACGGGCGCTGGGTCGCGATCACCAGGTGGATGCCTGCGGCCCGGGCCAGCTGGGTGATGCGGACAACCGCGTCCTCGACGTCCCGGGGCGCAACCATCATCAGGTCGGCCAGCTCGTCGACGATCACCAGCAGGTACGGGTAGGGCTGGTAGACCCGCTCGCTGCCCGGCGGCGCGGTGATCTCGCCGTTGCGCACCTTGCGGTTGAAGTCGTCGATGTGCCGGACCGCCGAGGCCTCCATGTCCTCGTAGCGCATGTCCATCTCCCGGACCACCCAGGCCAGGGCGTCCGCGGCCTTCTTCGGGTTGGTGATCACCGGCGTGACCAGGTGCGGGATGCCCTGGTAGGCGGCGAACTCCACCCGCTTCGGGTCGATCAGCACCATCCGCACCTGGTCCGGGGTGGCCCGGGTCAGCACCGACAGGATCAGCGAGTTGATGCAGGAGGACTTGCCGGCGCCGGTCGCGCCGGCCACCAGCAGGTGCGGCATCTTGGTCAGGTTGGCGACCACGAAGCCGCCCTCGACGTCCTTGCCGAGCGCGGCGAGCATCGGGTGGTGATCGCGCAGCGCGACGCCCGAGCGCAGCACGTCGCCCAGCATGACGATCTCGGGATCGGTGTTCGGGATCTCGATGCCGACCGCGGACTTGCCGGGGATCGGGCTGATGATCCGGACGTCCGGGCTCTTGACCGCGTAGGCGATGTTGCGGGTGAGCTGGGTGATCCGCTCCACCTTCACCGCCGGGCCCAGCTCGACCTCGTACCGGGTGACCGTCGGCCCGCGGCTGAAGCCGGTCACCGCGCAGTCGACGTTGAACTCCTCGAACACCTGCGACAGCGAGGCGATCACCTCGTCGTTGGCCTTGGTGTGCGCCAGGTGCTGGCTGCCGGCGGCCAGGATGTCGGTCGGCGGCAGCGTGTACAGGCCCGCGCCGCCGTTGAGTTCCAGCTGGGTCGGCCGGGTGATCGGCGGCAGGTCCTCCTCCGGCGGCGGCGCGGCCTTGGGCACCCGGGGCTTGCGCGGCTTGACGGCGACCGGTCCGGGCAGCTGCTCGGTGGGCAGTGCGGCCGGCTCGTCGCCGAACTCCGCGGTCGGGAACGGGTCGTCGAGGAACGGCTCCGGGGCGGCCTTGCCCCGCCGGCTCCGGGGCAGCGTGACGGTCTCCTCGGGGTCGGCCGCCGGTTGCTCGCCGTGGCCCGGCAGGTGGCCGGCGAACAGCTCGCGCACCAGCTCCGGCAGCGTGTTGATCGGGGTCGCCGTCACCACCAGGGTGCCGAAGCAGCCGAGCAGGAAGAGCAGCAGCACCACCAGGCTCGGCGGCAGCACCCGTTCCAGGGCGCCCGGCAGCGCGCCGAGCACGCCACCGGCGTGGGACCAGCCGTGCGGCTGCCGGGGCGAGCCGCCCCAGAGGTGCAGCATGCCGGTGAGGGTCAGCGCGAGCGAGCCGCCGCCGACCACCAGCCGGCCACGCCGTTCCGGGTGCGGCTGCTGGCGCAGCACGTGCACCGCCCAGGCGGCGAACAGCAGCGGCAGCAGCACCGCGGCATCACCCACCAGCATCCGGTAGCCGGCGGTCAGCGCGCGGCCCAGCGGCCCCGCGGCGGAGAACCACACCGCGACCGCCGAGACCACCGCGATCGCGAGCACCGCCAGCCCAGCACCGTCCCGCCGGTGGGCCGGATCGAGGTCACGGGCACTGGCGGCGTTGCGGCCCACGGCTCGGGCCAGCGTCCCGACCAGCCGGCCGACCAGCAGCCAGAGCGTGGAGATCAGCCGGCCGACGACGGCCACCGGCGGCCGCTGGTTGCCGCGGGCCGGTGGCCGGGCCCGGCCGGAACTCCGCGCGCCGGTGCTCCGGGAACCGCTGCCGTTGCGGGACGGCGACTGCCGGGGCTTGGTCGATGTCGTGGGTGCCACCCAATCACCCTAACGCTCTAGCAAAGCTTGAGGGTGGACCGACACCGCCCGCTACAGCTTGGCCGCCGCCAGGTCCTGCCGGAGGTGGCTGATCTCGTGCTCGGTGGCCTCCACCATCGGCAGCCGCACCGGTCCGGCCGAGCGGCCCTGCAGCGTGAGGCCGGCCTTCACCAGGATGACGCCCTGGGTGCGGAAGATGCCGGTGAAGATCGGCAGCAGCTGCTGGTGCAGGGCAAGCGCCTCGTCGAGGTCGCCGCGCAGGAACGCCTCGATCAGCTGCTTGGTGAGGGCACCGGAGAAGTGCGTCGAGGTGCCGACCACGCCGACCCCGCCGACCGACAGCAGCGGCAGGGTCATCGCGTCGTCCCCGGCGTAGTAGGCCAGCCCGGTCTCGGCGATCACCTGGGAGGAGGACACCAGGTCGCCCTTGGCGTCCTTGACCGCCACCACGTTCGGGTGCCGGGCCAGCTCCACGAGCGTCTCCGGGTCCAGCGGCGCGGCGGTGCGCTTGGGGATGTCGTAGATCATCACCGGCAGGTCGGTCGCGTCCGCGACCGCCCGGAAGTGCCGCAGGATGCCCGCCTGGGGCGGTCGCGAGTAGTACGGCACGACCACCAGCAACCCGTCGGCACCGGCCGCGGCGGCCTGCTCGGCCAGCTGGATGGTGTGCACGGTGTCGAAGCTGCCGACACCGGCCACCAGCGTGGCCCGGTCGCCCACCGCCTCGCGCACCGCCGCGATCAGCTCGGACTTCTCCACGTCGGTGGTGGTCGGCGACTCGCCCGTGGTCCCGTTGACGACCAGGGCGTCGTTGTGCTGGGTGTCGACCAGGTACGCCGCCAGCTTGGCGGCGGTCTGCAGGTCGAGGTCGCCGGCGACATCGAAGGGCGTGACCATCGCGGTGAGCAGCCGCCCGAACGGCGGCCGAGTCGGAGCGGGCATAGCCGCAACGCTACCGCTGTGCCCGGGGACCGGCGTTCACCAATCTCCCCAATCCACGAACTCGTCGGCCCGGTCACGGCCGGCGGCCACCAGCCGAGCATTGCGCTCGTCCGACCCGTCGGCCCGGCGCCGGGCCTGCGCCTCGGACCTGCCGTGCCGGACGTGCCGGGCGACCAGCGCCGCTCTGCGGGCCGCCGCCGGCGGGTCCAGGTACCAGGCCTGGTCCAGCCGGGCACGCACCTCCGGCCAGTGCAGCAGGTAGTTGCCCTCCACCACGACCAGCCGGATCGACGGCGCCACGCCGGCCCCGGCGGCGGTCGAGTCCTCCCGGTCGCGGTCGAAGACCGGCACGTAGACGACGCCGCGCTCGGTCCGCAACCGGGTCAGCAGGCAGGCGAACCCGGCCCGGTCGAAGGTCTCGGGCGCCCTCTTGCGCTCCCGCAGGCCCAGCCGGCGCAGCTCGGCGTCGGCGATGTGGAAGCCGTCCATGCCGACGACGGTGGCGGTGCCCGGCGGCAGCTCGGCGACCAGCCGGGCGGCGAGCTGTGACTTGCCGGCGCCCGGCGGGCCGGCGATGCCGAGCAACCGCCGGGTGCCCTCCCGCGCGAGCCGTTCGGCCCGGTCGACGAGCGGTGCCAGCGCCCGGATCGGCGGCCGGCCGGCGTCTTCGGTGCCCCGCATCCGGCCAGTCTATGTCGGCGCACCCGCCGGGCCTGGTCCGTCAGAGCCTCCGCCGGACCGGGTTCGCCACCGGGATCGGTTCGCTGCCGGATCGGGATCGCTGCCGGTTTGCCGCGAGGGATCAGGGCAGCGCGCGGCGCAAGGGACCGGCCAGGTCGCCCCGGTCGGCCACCGCCACCCCGCCGGCCAGGTCGAGCCAGCCGGCCAGGTCGAGCAGCTGCTCGGCCAGCTGCTCGGTGACCTCGGCGTGGTCGACGTCGGGCTCCGCCCAGGCGGCCTGCACCCGCAGCACACCGGCCTGCCGGTCCGCCTTCAGGTCGACCCGGGCGACCAGCGTGTCACCGAGCAGGAAGGGCAGCACGTAGTAGCCGTGCACCCGGTCGGCGGCCGGGGTGTAGATCTCGATCCGGTAGTGGAAGCCGAACAGCCGCAGCGCCCGGTCGCGGAACCACACCAGCGGGTCGAACGGGCTCAGCAGCGCCCGGGCCGACACCGTGCGCGGCCGGCGCGCCGCCGGCCACAGGTAGGCCGGCGCCCGCCAGCCGCGGACGGTCACCGGCAGCAACTCCCCCGCCTCGACCAGCTCGGCCACCCGCTCCCGGGACGAGGCGGCCGGCAGCCGGAAGTAGTCGCGCAGGTCGGGCTCGGTGGCGACGCCGTAGGCACGAGCGGCGATCCGGATCAGCTCGCGGTGCGCGTCCGGCTCGCTCGGCGTGGGCGTGCCGAGGATCTCGGCGGGGAGGATGCGTTCGATCAGGTCATAGTGGCGTTCGAAGTTGACCCGCCGGGCGGCGCCCACCTCGCCGGCCCAGAACAGGAACTCCAGCGCGACCTTGCCGTCGTGCCAGTTCCACATCTCACCGGCGACAGGGCTCTTGCGCTCGTGCCCGGTGTCGCGCGAGCGCACGGGTCCGCTCGATCGGACCAACTCGAGCGTCTGCTCGATCAGCTCCTGCTGCTCGTTGAGCACGCGCCGCATGCCCGCCCAGATGCGGTGACGCTCGTCCATCCGCCAGCGGAACAGCGGGTGGTACTCGATCGGGATCAGCGACGCCTCGTGCGCCCAGTACTCCACCAGGCGCCGGTCGAGCCGGCCGGTGCCATGCGCCGCGATGCGGTCGAGCAGGCCGCGGTCGTAGGGCCCAAGCCGCGAGAACAGCGGCATGTAGTGCGCGCGGGAGAAGACGTTCACCGAGTCGAGCTGCAACAGGCCGAGACGACGGACCAT
>DATJNU010000187.1:0-18590 GCA_035507775.1 Jatrophihabitans sp. | reverse complement strand
GCGTGCGCCAGGGCCAGGGCGGTGTGGGCCGCCGTCACCCCGGAACCGCAGTACAGGCCGATTGGGACCGCACCGTCGGTGGGCGTCGTCCCGTCCTGGTGCAGTGCCGCGAATCGCCGCCGCAGCTCCTCAGGCCCCAGGAAGTGTCCCGAGCCGTCGACGTTGCCCGTGCTGGGGAGGTTCACCGCACCCGGGATGTGCCCGGCAACCGGGTCGATCGGCTCATGCTCACCGAGGAACCGCTCCGGGGCCCGGACGTCCACCAACCGACCGGCCGCGGCCAGGGCGGCTGCTTCGCCGGCGTCCAGGACCGGCACACTGTCCGGCTGGACCACGGCATCGCCAGGGTCGGGGCTCGGTTCGGCGCTCTCGATCGGATGGCCGGCGGCCTGCCAGGCGGCCAGGCCGCCGTCGAGCACCGTTACTCGGCTCAGGCCGGCCCAGCGCAGCACCCACCAGGCCCGGGCGGCGGCAACTCCGGCGGCGCCGTCGTAGGTCACGATCCAGGAATCCTGCCGGATCCCCCAGCGGCGGACGGCAGCCTGCAACCGGGCGGGGTCGGGCAGCGGATGCCGGCCGGCGGCGCCCGGCGGGTCGGCCAGGTCGGCGTCCAGGTCGCACCAGCGGGCTCCGGGGATGTGGGCTGCCAGGTAGTCCGCGCGCTGCGGCGGCAGGCCGACCTGCCAGCGGACGTCGAGCAGCACCGGCGGGGTCGCGCCGCGGACGGCGCCGGCCAGCTCGTCGACGCCGATCAGGGCTCGGCCGGGTTCAACGGTCATGAGATGGGTTCTAACATAGGCGTGGCAGCCCCGCCATCGCGGCGCCGCCAGGACAACGTGCCGGAACGGCCGCCGCCCGCCAGCTGCAGCCAGGACACGGAAGAGGACAGCCGGTGAGTCACCACCACAGCGACCTGATCGACACCACCGAGATGTTCCTGCGGACGATCTGGGAGCTCGAGGAGGAAGGTGTCACCCCGCTGCGGGCCCGCATCGCCGAGCGGCTGAGCCAGTCCGGTCCCACCGTCAGCCAGACGGTGGCCAGGATGGAACGGGACGGACTGCTGCACGTCGAGAGCGACCGGCACCTCGCCCTGACCGAGACCGGCCGGCGCCGCGCGGTCTCGGTGATGCGCAAGCACCGGCTGGCCGAGCGGCTGCTCGCCGACGTGATCGGCCTGGAGTGGGAACAGCTGCACATCGAGGCATGCCGCTGGGAGCACGTGATGAGCGACGCGGTGGAGCGGCGGATCGTCTCGCTGCTCAACGAGCCCCGGGTGTGCCCGCACGGCAACCCCATCCCCGGCCTCGACCAGTTGGGGGTGCCCGAGGTGCCGGTCCCGGCCGAGGCCGGCGACGAGCGGGAACCTCAGCTGCGCACCCTCGCCGCCACCGTGGCCGGAGCCGAGGTGACCGTCCGGATCGAGCGGATCAGCGAGTCGCTGCAGCCCGACGCGGGCGTGATGCGCCGGCTCAGCTCGCACGGCCTGACGCCCGGCCTGTCGGTGGCGGTCCGCCGCCAGCAGGACGGCCTGCACGTCGCCGGCCAGCCCGACGGCGAGCCGGTGCCGGAGGAGATCGCCGAGCACATCTTCGTCTCCGTACCCGCCTGACAGCCGGCCCGCCGCCCGCCTGCCCGGGCGCGAACGCCGCCGGCCCGGCGGGCGACGCGGGCCGCGGTCAGGCGGGAACATCGCTGGCCCGGCCGGAGGCCAGCAGCGGCGTCGTCCTCGGGTCCATGCCGGCTTCGAGAGCGTCGAGCAGCAGGTGCGCCGCCGAGTACTCCGGGTCCGCCTGCAGGGCCTGCTCCGCGACCATCCCGGCCAGCGTGCCGTTGCCGGTCCGCCAGTGATGCCAGCCGAAGAGGAACAGCGGGGCGGCCTGGTACGGCGACGGCAACCGGGCGTGCAGCTGGGTCAGCAGGCGTTCGGCGGCCAGCGTCCGGTCGTCGACCAGCAACCAGAGCGCGTCCCGCACCTCGAGGTCGCGAAGGGCGGCGCCCAGCCGCGCCAGCCGTCGCGGGCTCAGCAGCGTCCCCGCCTCGCACTCGCGGGCCGCCGTGACCAGGGCGCCCCGCTCACCCCGCCGGGCGCGCACCTCGCCGTTGCGTTCGATCAGCTCGGCGAACCGCTCGTCGGCCCGCCGGAGCGCCGGCAGCAACGCCGCCCGGATGGCCGCCGGCGCCCCGTCGATGCCCCGCCGGACGGTTTCCCGGTCGGGCAGCGCCACCATTCCGGCGTAGGTCGCCTGGGCCGCGACCGCGGAGGTGGCGGCCGGCCTGGGGGTGCCGTGCGGCGGGCAGCAGCCGGGGGCGGCGCAGCGGAGTGACCACCAGCGGGTCGCCGAGGCGGCCAGGGCGTCGAGCAGGGCCATGCCGGCCTCGGCCAGCTCGCGCCCCACCAGCTCCGTCAGCGAGGCGGTCGTTCCGGCGCCCGGCGGGTCGTCCCCCGGAGCCCGGTGCTCGGGCGGCGGCAGCGCCTCCGAGACGAGCACCGTCACCGCGGCACGAGCGCCGGAGCGGCCGAGCACCTGCACCAGGGACCGGAGCGCGGCGCGGTCGACCCCGTCGGGCGTCAGGTCCAGCCGGGCGGTCACCACCACCCGGCGCACGGATCGTTCGGCGCTGTCGAAGCCGATCACGACCAGGCTCTCGGCGGGGTGGAAGCCGAGCAGGTAGGGCATCGCCTCGACGAGGTCGCCCGGGCCGGTGACCCGGATGGTGGGAAGGTCGGCGGTGGTCATGCGTCCAGCCTGCGGGCCGGCGGTGGTGCCCGGCCGGGTGGCGCGCGATCTGTGGAAGACGGGGTCCGGCTGTGGACGGCGAGCCGGCCGACACGGCTACAGCGGCGCTTCCCGCCACTTGTGCGCGGCGAGCGCCAGGCCGTCCGCCACCTCGTCGTTGCGCTCGGCCAGCCGCCGTTCCCGCTCGCCGAACTCGTCCTGGCCGGCCGACTCGCGGCGCCCGGTCGCGATCACCCGGAAGAAGGCGGCCGCCCGCTCCAGCGCGACGTCGAACTCGCCGTGGTAGGCGCCCCGCAGCACCGAGTCGGCCAGCTCGGCCATCGCCGCGGGATCGGGGTCGTCGGCCACACCGGCCACGACCTCGTCCGCCGGGGCGTACGGGCGGCCGGCCTGCCACAGCCTGGACACTTCCGCACCGTTGCTCTGGCACCAACGCCGCAGGAGGTAGAGCGCCCACAGCGCACCGGGCAGGCTGGACGGCTGCTCGGTGCGCCAGAGCTCGGCCAGGGTGTCCAGGCCCACCCGGTCGGCCAGGTCGACCATCGAGCCGACACCGCCGGCCCGGCCCTGGGTGATCACCGCCGCCGCGGTGGCAGCCGCGAGTTCGGCGCGGGCGAACGGTTCCAGGTCGGTGGACGCCCCGGCCAGCGCCGACAGCTCTGGCCGCCGGATCGGGCGGTGCGGACGGTCGTCGGATGCCACCGAACCAGGGTAAGCGAGGCCGCCGCGGGCGACCGGTCATTCCACCAGGCTGTTCGGAGTCGCTCCACGAGCCGGTAAGCTGATTCGCGGCGTCGGCCCGATCCATGGCCCCCGGTCCCACATGTGCCGCCGCGAGCGGCCGTTTGCCGAGAGGCGACCTGGCGGGTCGGCGTCACCACCCGCCACCAGGCCACAGGCCTCCAGCCCGCGCGCAGCCTCGGCTGTGCGCGCCGACCCGATGGGCAGCCCGCGATGACGTCCGGTGACGGTTGGGTGCACTGCGCCGCCGGGCACCGGCACTGGGGCCGGTTCGGCGCGGCCGGCCTGCTGCTGCACCGGCCCGGCGACGACCAGGTGATCCTGCAGCACCGTGCCGCGTGGACCCACGAGGGCGACCGGTGGGGCATCCCGGGCGGTGCCCGGCACAGCGACGAGGACGCCGTCGAAGCCGCCCTGCGCGAGGCGGCCGAGGAGGCCGGGCTGCAGCCGGCCGACGTCGAGCCGGTCGGCCTCTACATCGACGATCACGGCGGCTGGTCCTACTCGACCGTGGTCGCCCGGGCCACCCGAGCGGTCCAGCCGACGGTGACCGATGCCGAGAGCGTGACGGTGCGCTGGCAGCCGGCGGCCGGAGTCGCCGGCCTGCCGTTGCACAGCGGTTTCGCCGCAGCCTGGCAGTCGCTGCGAGTGCTGCCGCCGCTGCTCAACCTGGTGGCCGCCGCGCCCCTTGCCGGCGACCCCAGGCTGGCGCGGCTGGCCCGCGAGGGCATCGCCACGCCCCGGCTGCCCACCGGGGTACGGGCCGGGGGGCTGCACCGGCTCTACCCGCACCCGCTCGCCGAGGGTTCGCCCGCCGTGACCGGCAACCAGGTGATCACGGTGCGCACCACCGACGACCTGGCCGCGCTCGCCGGCCCCGAACCGGGATAGGAGCGACGTGCGCATCCTGCTGCCGCCCAGCGAGGCGAAGCATCCCGGCGGCCGTGGCCGGTCGCTGCGGTCCGCCGGGGCCGGCCGCGACGAGGTCTCGGCGGCGCTGTTCAGCCACCGCGAGCAGGTCCTGGCCGCGCTCGCGGCGCTGGTGGACCGGCCCGACGCGGCCGCCGCGCTGCTGCTGCCGCCGTCGGTGGCCGAGGCCGCGCTCGCGACGAACCGGCGGGCCGCGGACGCGCCCACCCGGCCGGCGCTCCAGCGGTACGCCGGGGTGGTCTACGACGGGCTGGCCGTCGCCGGGCTGAGCGAGGCCGCGCTGCGCCGGGCCCGGACCGGGCTGCTGATCTTCTCCGGCCTTCTCGGCGTGAGCCGGGGTGGCGACCCGGTGCCGGACTACCGGGTGCCGGCCAAGGCGGTGTTACCGGGCCTGGGGATCGCCGGGACGTACTGGCGCCCGCGACTTGCCACCGTGCTGCCGGCGCTGCTGGACCGCGGCCCGATCGTGGACCTGCGCTCCAGCGACTACGCCGCGATGTGGAAGCCGCGGCCGGGCAGCGCCGAGGCGGACCGGCTGATCGGCGTCCGGGTGCTCTCGGCGACCCCGGCCGGCCGGCTGGCCGTCGTCTCCTACCCGTCCAAACTCGCCAAGGGCCGGTTGGCTGCCGCGCTGCTGGAGCGGCAGGCGGCGGGCGAGCCGGTGACCGGCGCCGATGACGTGCTCACGGCCTGGGCGAAGCTCGGTGGCCGGGACGGCCGGCCGGCCGCCGGTGGCGTCGAACTCATCGAGTGACCTCCCGCCGGCCGCGAGCACCTGGCGCGGTCCTACACCCACGGCCGCGCGCAGCGATGCCCACCCCGGCTGCCGGTCCGGTTTGCGGTTGAGCAAGTATCGAGCTATGCGATTGGATCACCTTTCCTACGCAGCTGGGCCGGAGGGCCTCGCGTCCTGCGTGCAGCGGCTCGGCGCGAACCTGGGCGCCGCCTTCTCCGACGGCGGGTTGCACCCGCGCTTCGGCACTCGCAACTTCGTGCTCCCGCTGGCCGGCGGGGTGTACCTGGAGGTCGTCGAGGCGCTGGATCATCCCGCCGTGGAGTCCGCACCGTTCGGCCGGGCGGTCAAGGCGCGCAGCGAGGCCGGCGGCGGCTGGATGAGCTGGGTGGTCGGCGTGACCGACCTGCCCGCGGTCGAACAGCGGCTCGGCCGCCCGGCCGCGGCCGGGCACCGGGTACGGCCGGACGGCTACGACCTGCGCTGGCGCCAGATCGGCATCAACGACACCGCGAACGACCCCCAGCTGCCGTGGTTCATCCACTGGGAGTCGGAGAAGTCCGAGCACCCGGCGGCACCCGGCGGCAAGGTGCGGCTCGAACGGCTCGACATCGCCGGCGACCGCGACGCCGTGGTCGGCTACCTCGGTGAGCAGGCCACCCGGGACCTCGACGAACTGCACGTGAAGTGGCTGCCGCCGTCGGAGAACGACGGTGAGACCGGCGTGGTCGCCGCGCACTTCTCCACCCCGCACGGCATCTGCGTCATCGACTGAACCGCTGACCGGTCCGGGCCCGCGAACCGAACCCGGAACGCCGATGCGCGATAGTGGTCGGCGTGCAGAACCTTCAGCTGGGCTGGCAGCCGGCCCTGGCGCTGGCCGCGGCGCTGGCCGTCGGCGCTGCCGGGGCACCGGTGCTCGCCCGGCAGCGGGGTCCGGCGATCCGGCCGTACCTGCGCGAGAGCGCGATCGTCGCCGCGCTGTACGGCCTCTGGCAGCTCGCCGCGTCGGTCTCGGTCGCGGGGAGCAGCGGCGCGTTCGCCCGCGGTCGCTGGATCGTGCGCTTCGAACACGGCTGGCTGCCCAGCGAGCGCGACCTGCAGCGGGTACTCGCCCACCACGAGCTGCTGACCCGCGCGGCGAACTGGTACTACGCGGCGATGCACTTCACCGCGCTCGGCATCCTGCTGCTGTGGCTCTTCGCCCGCCATCGCGCGGCGTACCCGCGGGTCCGTACCGTGCTGGTGCTGCTGACCGCCAGCTCGCTGCTGATCCAGCTGGTCCCGGTCGCGCCGCCCCGACTGCTGCCCGACCTCGGCTTCGTCGACACCGCGGCACGCTACGGCGAATCGGTCTACGCGATCTCGGGGATCACCGTCGACCAGCTCTCGGCGATGCCGTCGGTGCACGTGGGCTGGGCGCTGCTGGTCGGCTGGGCGGTGGTCTCGGTCGGTTCGAGCCGCTACCGCTGGCTGGTGCTGGCGCACCCCGCGATCACGGTGTTCGTTGTGGTCGCCACCGCCAACCACTTCTGGCTCGACGGCATCGTCGCCGCCGTCCTGCTGGCCGTATCGATCGCCGCCGTCCGGCTGGCGGAGCGGCTACTGGCCGGGCCGGATCATCGTCATGCCGGCGGTGCCGGGACCGGACATGCCGGCCAGCGCGCCGGCGACCCCGTCCAGGCCGATCGTGCTGGTGATGAGCTGGTCGGGCCGCAGCGCACCTGAACGGACCAGCCCGAGCAGCTGCGGAAAGCCGTGCGCGGCGAGCCCGTGGCTGCCCAGCCAGCTCAGCTCCCGGAACGCCAGGAAGGACAGGTCCAGCCGGAGCGGATCCGGCAGCAGGCCGATCTGGACGTGCCGGCCGCGCGGTCGCAGCGAACGCAGAGCGGCCTGCACGACGCTCTCCGCGCCGATCGCGTCGAAGGTCACCTCCGCGCCGCCGCCGGTGAGCTCGCGGATCCGGTCCGCCACGCCGTCGCCGGCCGGCAGCAGGTGAGTCGCGCCGTGCCGCGCCGCCAGCTCCAGCGCGGCGGCCTGGGTGTCCACGGCGATCACCTGGGCACCGGCGGCGGCCGCGATCATCACCGCCGACAGGCCCACGCCACCGCAACCGAAGACCACCGCCGACTCCCCCGGGCGGACCGCCCCGACCGTGGTCACGGCGCGGTAGGAGGTCGCGAACCGGCAGCCGATCGCGGCGGCGGTGTCGAAGGAGATCCGCTCGTCCAGCGCGACCAAGTTGACCTCGGCATGCGGCACGGCGACGTACTCGGCGAAGGAGCCCCAGGAGTTGAAGCCCGGCTGCAGCTGTTCGGTGCACACCTGCTGGTTGCCGGAACGGCACTGCGCGCAGCGCCCGCAGGCGCAGATGAACGGCACCGCGACCCGGTCACCGGGCCGCCAACCGGTCACCTCGGCTCCGGTCGCGACGACGACCCCCGCGTACTCGTGTCCCGGCACGTGCGGCCACACGATATCGGGATCGTGGCCCTGCCAGCCGTGCCAGTCGCTGCGGCACAGGCCGGACGCGGCCACCTCGACCACCACACCGTCCGGCCGCGGCTCGGGATCGGGCACCGTCGTGACGACCGGCGGAGCGAGGACGGAGTCGACCAGGACGGCGCGCATGCTGCCTTTCCTACCGTACGTCGCAGCGGGCACCGGACCCGGCGGGCCGGTCAGGCCGAGGCGCGCGGCTGCTCCGGCTGGGCCCCGGCGTGCTGGACGGCGGCCAGCTTGGCGAGCATCTGCTGGATCTCGTGCACCTGCTCGCTCTCGTCATGGCCGAAGTCGGTGAGGAAGGAGGTGAGCGCGTTGCGCACCAGCCGCAGTTCGCTGTCGGACAGCTCGATGATCGCCATGCCCGAAGGCTAGGGCGGCCGGGCCGGGCACGAACAGGGCACAAAGCCCCGCCCGGCCGCACTGGCTCGCTCAGCTTCGCCGGTGGGTTCAGCTTCGCCGGGTGCAGTCTCGCCCTGGGGTTGCAGCTTCGCCGGTGGGTTCAGCTTCGCCGGGTGGACCGGCGGTAGGCGTGGGCACCGGCGACCACGATGCCGCCCGTCCAGGCCGCGAGCACCAGGCCGCCCTGGGCCGACATCGCCTGGCCAGTGAGCGCGGACTGGCCGGCGTGGGTGATCCAGTAGGACGGCAGCGCGTGGCACAGCGCCTGCAGCCAGGCCGGATAGGACTCGACGGGAGTCCAGATGCCGCCCAGCAGCCCGACGACGACCATCACCCCGACCAGCGCCGGGCCCATCGCCTCCGCGTTCAGGATCAGCCCGAGCACGATGCCCAGCGCGGCGAACGGCAGCAGGCCGAGCAGCACCCAGCCGATCATGGTCGCCCAGTGCGCGGCGTCCATCGTCACGCCGTCGGCCGCACCGGCGGCGTACAGCGCGACCAGGGTCGGGATCGCCACCAGGTACGCGGTGACGGTCTTGGTGGTGAAGTACCCGAACGGGCGCAGCGCGGTGAGGCGCAGCTGCCGGTTCCAGCCGGCATCGCGTTCGGCCGAGATCCGGGACCCGGCCGCGACCACGCCGGTGACCGCGCCCCAGACGGCCAGCGACACCATGTAGTACGCGGCCAGGTGCAACGTGCCGATCCGGTCGTCGGTGTGCCCGGCGGTCATCACGTAGTACAGGACGAGCGGGATCGCCAGCGAGAACAGGAAGAACTTGCGGTTCCGGAAGGTGCGGCGGATCTCGTGGCGCAGGTACCGCCGGTAGGCCATGCCGGTGCGGGGACGGTCCGTCATGACGCGGCGGACTCCTGGTCGGTCAGGTGCAGGAAGGCCTGCTCCAGGCTGATGCCGGCGATGTCGAGGTCCCGGGCGGCCGGGTAGCGCGCGAACAGCGCCCGGGCGGCGGCATCGGAGTCGTGGCAGGTCAGGGTCACCGCGTCACCCCGGATGCTGGCCTCGTCGACGCCGGGCAGTGCCCCGAGCTCGGCCGCCGACGCGCCGGGCAGCGTGGCGCGTACCTGGCGGGTGCCGGCCACGGCCTTGATCTCGGTGGTGGCGCCGTCGGCGACGATCCGGCCGTCGGCCATCAGCACGATCCGGTCGGCGTGCGCGTCGGCCTCGTCCAGGTAGTGGGTGGCGAAGACCACCGTGGTGCCCGCGGCGGCCAGCGCGCGGACCGACTGCCAGAACGCCCGGCGCACCTCGACGTCCATCGCCACCGTCGGCTCGTCCAGCACCAGCAGGGCCGGGTTCGACACGATGGCGGTCGCGAAGCGCACCCCCTGCGTCTGGCCGCCGGACAGTTTGTGCGTCTTGCGACCGGCGAGGTGCGCGATGCCGGCCAGGTCCAGCGCCTCCCGGGTGGGACGCGGCGCCGGGTAGAGCGTGCCGGCCAGGTCCACCAGCTCGTACACGGTCAGCTGGCGCAGCAGGTCACCGGTCTGCAGCATCGCACCGACCAGGCCGGCCCGGGTGGCCCGGACCGGCGTCGTGCCGCAGAGGGTGACGGTGCCCGCGTCGGGAGTCGCCAGGCCGAGCAGCAGATCGATGGTGGTCGATTTGCCGGCTCCGTTCGGCCCGAGCAGGGCCACGGTCTGGCCGGTGGGGATGTCGAGGGAGATGCCACGCACCGCGTGCACTCCGCCGTAGCTCTTGCGGAGGCCGTCCAGCCGGACGCCGCTCGGAGCGGCCTGGTGCGGGACGCGGCCGGCCGGATGGGACTTCGGGCGAAGGTGCTGTGAACCGGCCGGATAGGGGGTTCCGGCGAGCAGGGTGGAGTTGGCGTGAATGGGGGTTTCGGTGTGGATGACTGCCGTCCGGGGTTCGGTAGCGGGCTGTACCCAGCTAGCTTTACCGCTTTTTCTTAAGGGTAAACGCTTACCCGGGCTGAGGAGCTGCTGTAGCCCGATACGCCCCGGTACCCACCCACGGTGGGCGTTTATCCTTTACCGCACAGGCGTCTCAGGGCGAACGGTGCCGAACGGGCCACCGTTGCGGCCGGTTCGTGCCGGTCTTGGCGTGTGACCAGGTCAGGCGCTGTCAGTCCGGTTGCCTTCATCACGCTCGCCGGCACCGGGCCAGCCGCGACTGGTCGTGCGCCGGCCGGTGCGATCGACCGCCAGCGCCAGTGCCTGCTGGGTGGTCAGCAGCGCTTGGCTGGCAGGTATCCCGTCCAGCAGGACCGCCTTGGTGAGCACCTCGGCCAGCAGGCCGGTCGGCGCGATCACGGTGACCGCGTCGTAGCCGGTGTCGCTGGGCAGGCCGGTGCGCGGATCGACCAAGTGATGGCGACCGCCAGGCCAGCGACGATGCAGCACCGATGAGGTGGCGACCGCGCCGTCGTCGAGAGCGACCGTCGCCAGCGGCGGCGCCCCCGCGCGATGTGGATCCTCGATCCCGATCACCCAGCCGCGCGGGTCCGGGCCGCGGCCGGCCACCCGGACGTCACCGGCCAGGTTGGCGCAGGCGCCGGCACAGCCACGCTCGATGAGCTCGGCCACCACCAGGTCGGCCGCCAGGCCCTTGCCGAGGCCGCCGGGGTCCAGGGTCACCCCCGGCGGCAGCACGATGGCGGACCGAGCGTCGATCACCCTGATGCCCTCGCAGCCCGGGGCTGGCCGGCCCCGGTACCCGGCCGTACCAGGGCCGGTCCCGCTGCTGAAGTCCCGGTCGTAGCCGAGCTCGATCAGCGCCCGGTGCACGGTCGGGTCGAACCGTCCGGCCGTCAGGCGCCACCCCTCGATCGCCGCCCGGACGAGACCGAGCGTGTCGGGCCCGACCACCTGCTCGCCGCCGGCGTGCTGGTTGAGCCTGGACAGCTCGCTGTCGGGTCGGAACCGGCTCCAGGCAGCCTCCAACTCGGCCAGCCGGCGGACGACCCAGGAGCGGGTGCCAGGCGGCGGCCGGAGCAGGATGATGTGCGCGTTGCCGCCCATGGCGGCGACGTCGAACCGGACGACGCCGGGGCCGGCCGGCACCTGCATGGCCGGGCCGATCAGGCGAAGGTGTCCACCGATCCGGCGCCGCTCGCCCGGCCGGTCGTCGCGCCGGAGCCGGCGGCAGCGGTGGCGCTGGCAGCTGGGGTGTGGCGGTGGTGGCCAGCCGAACCCACGGCGCCGGTGTGATGGGCGATGTTGCCGGCGATCCGGTCGAGCATGCTCTGGCTCGGGGCCGAACCCTGCGGCGCGGTCGAGCTGATCGCCGATTCCAGGGTGCTGGTCAGGTCCTGGGCGGAGATGCCCTTGCTCGCGGCGATCGCGCTCATGCTCTGCCCGGAGGCCAGGCTGCTCTGCAGCTGGCCGGTGCTCATCCCGAACAGTTGGGAGGCGGCAGAGAGCGCCGCCTGCATCCGCTGGTCCGACCCGGGGCCACCGGCGCGGCTGGCGCCGCTGTAGGTGGAGACCCCGCTCATGCTCGCGCTCGTCACACTGGATACGTCCATGATCGGTGTCCCGTCCCTTGGCGGCGTTGTCGCCGGTCAGATCGGCGGGTGCCGGTGGCGACCGAACGGTTCGTGCCCGACTCACACCTGATTCCGACCTTGAGCATCGCCTGTAGGCCTACTGCCGCGGTGTCCGTGACCGCCCGACGCAGTCGCCCCGACCCTCCCGAGGAGGGTCGGGGCGACTGAGGTTGTGGGCTATCCGCTAGCGACCTCGGACGGTCCGGTCGCTGGCCGACCTGGACGTCCTGGCGATCGCGGGTCGGGGCCCGCTTTCAGCTGTCAACGGCCATCCAATGTCCATCCGACGGCCACTTGGACATTGCGAACCGGGTGCCTCGATCTGCCTCGTCCAGCCGACGCGGGTCCTACCCGGGCTGCTCGTTGTCAACGCCGCCCGGATTTTGACCCCCTGTCGCCGGGCAGGACGCCGTGCCTCGGATTAACAAGGGTCGGAGATGCCAGCGCCGCAGCCGGGCGACCTCCGTTCGTAAGCACATCCCACTCCCATTATGGCTTTTATGTCAGAAACAGGGCACTGCACCGCGAACGCCGCGCCACGTCAAGAAAAAGATGATCTTCACCCGCAATCTGTCACTAATGCGTGGTGAACTAGCGATGGTTGCCGCTTCGGCGATCACGGGTCAGGGCGGGGTCGGCATCTGAACCCGAAGTGACGACGGTGGGAGGTGGCTGGTGATCGCAGCGAGCCCGGAACCACACGGTGCCGCTCGCCGCGGACCCGGGCCACAGCCGGCGCCAGCCAGCGTCGACGTGTGGCAGCTCGCCAACCTGCCGGGTGGTCTGCGGCAAGCCAGCTACCTCACCAGCCCGGAGGCGACGCAGTACCGGCTCATCGTGGATGTGCTACTCGATCAGCAGCAGGTCAGCCTCACCGGTGTCGGCGAGGACGACCTTCGCGATCTGATCGGCGCCCGGGTGGAGGCGACCGCGGGCCGGGAAGCAGCCACCCGCCTGATGGAGTCGCTGGAACTCACCGCGCGGATGCGGCAATTGGCCGCGTGGGGCGTCGTCGACGACTGGGACGATCGCAGTCTGCGGCCGAACAACTTCCTCCGCAACGCTACCCGGTACCAGATCACCAGCATCACCGCCGAACTCGCCCGAGCAGTCAGACGCCTCAGCGAGGACACGGGCAGCTCCATCGCGGCGACGTTCGCTCCCGCCGTGCTCATCTCGCAGCTAGAAGTCATGGCCGCGTCACTGGCCGCCGACCCGTCGCGTGCCGCGGAAGCGTGGGGCGCAGTGAAACCGACACTCGACGCGATGGCTGAAGCAGCCGCCAGCTGGCAGGCCCGGCTCGCCTCCGCCCTCGCCGGGGCAGTCGACGAGCAGAAGGTGTCCGCACTCCAGGACACGCTGCTGCGCTACATCGACATGTGGGGCGCCGGCGTCGACACCCACTCGGACGCGATCGCGGCCGCCGCCGCCGATCTGCTGGAGCGACCGACGGCGCAGTGGCGGGCGGCGGCGCTGGACACGCTGGGAGCCGACGCCGCCGACGAGCGCGTCGACTCGCTCGTCGGCGAGTACCTCACCACCCTCATCACCTTGGAGAAGTGGTTCTCGGGCCCGGCTGCGCAGGCTCGCCTGCTGCGCCGGCAGATGCGCGACGCGATCGCGCCGATGATCCGCGGCCAACGGACGCTCGCCGCCGTCGGCGGCCATGTGTCCCGCCGAGCCGAACTGCTCACGCTCGCCGCACGGATCGAGACCGCCAACAACGACGCCACCGGCTGGCGGCTGTGGGCAGCGGCCACCGGCCTGTACTCCACCCAGCACCTGGCGGTCGCATCGCCGCAGCCGGCCCACGGGTCAGGGCCGGTGTCGTTCTGGGACGCGCCGCCGGCACCGATCGCGCTGCGGCTGCGGCTGCAGGGCACCCGCGCGCTCACCGGCCGGCCCGCGCGCATCCCGGACCGCTCCGCAGGGCGCGCGGCGGCCCGTCAAGCGCACGCCCAGGCGCGTCGCGCGGCCGCGGAGATGCGCGCAGCGATGCTGTCCCGCTCCGGCACGAGGCTGTCCGAGTGGGCGGGCGTCGACGCAGTCCAGCTGGAGACTCTGCTACATATGCTTTCCGCCCTCGTCGCTACTCGGCCGGGACCTGACGGCTCCCGCACCGCCACGACCGGGGACGGGCTGTGGCTCGTCCGGTCCGACCCGGCACCGGCGGGGCAGCCGTCAACCGTCGTGCACACCCCGCGGGGTCGACTCGTGCACCCGGACGTGCGCCTCTACATCACCAGCACCAGCACCGACGGTCCCGGCCATGGCCCGGCAGCCGCCGGCGGAGGCCAGGCGTCGTGATCAGCGACGTCACCCGCGGCGACGGGCAGCGCGCGTTCGTCGGGCTGCTCACCCGACCGCTGCTCACGCCGACCAGCGACCCAGACCTGCACCGGCAAGTCACCCGAAACATGACAAGCGTCGAGGACCACGCACGCCGACTCGGCTACCGGGTCACCGTCATCGGCCGTGTCATCCGCCTCGTCCGCACTCCGATCGCCGGCCAGGTGATGCTGCCGCCGCCTCCGGTCGACCCGCCGAGCCGACAGGTGCTCACCCTCACGTGCGTGCTCGCTGCAGCGTGCGAGGAGACCGCGGGCCGAACCACGATCGCGAAGCTGTCCGAACTCGTCGCCGAGATCACCAGCGCCGCGGACTCACCGGTGACCGCGTACGACCAGGCACGGGTCGGTCACCGTCGCACCCTGCTCCACGCCGCCGCGATCCTGCAGCACTGGGGCGTGCTCGTCCGGCAGCTGGCCGACGACCGGATGCTCGGAAGCTGGGAGACCGGCGGTCAGGGCATCGGCACCGTGTACGCCGTCAACCGGGAAGCGCTGCTCCTGCTCACCAACCCGGACACGCTCGGCATCGTCCTCGAGCACGCCGCGTCGTTGGACCAGCAGCCGCCCCCGGCAGGCGACCCCGCCGGCATCGACCCGGACCAGTGGGCCGCCACCCGGGCGATGCGCCTGCTCCGCGCATTAGTGGAGACGCCCGTCGTTACCTACGACACCCTCGAAACGGGTGACGCCGACACGCTGCACACGATGCGAGGCCTGCGTGCAGGCGACGCCGCGGCCGTCACCGGAGGGCATGTCGAAGCCCGCGCCGAAGGGCTCGTCCTCGTCCTGCCCGACGAATACCCGTCCGTCGCCACGTTCGACTGGCCGCGCGCGGAAAGCCGCGCCTGGGCAGCGCTCATCGCGCTGGAGGAGGCGACGAAGGTTGGCGCCCGCGACGCCTGCGGCCGCCTGCATGTCCCTGCAGCAGCCGTCCGGCAGATCGCGGCCGACATCGCCGAAGGCGACCTGGCCCGCTACCTGTCGGTGCCGATGCGCTCCCCTGCCGCGGTCGACACCGCGGTCGCCGCGCAGCTGGCCGCGCTCGGGCTGCTGCGAGTCACCGATGCCGGCGACTGGGTGTTGTCCCCGGCCGTCGGCCGGTACCGGAACCCGAGCATCACCACCCCGGCCGAGCAGGCCACCGACTCCGCGGCCGACGACGAAGACCTGCGCGCGCCCGACGACCGGGCCGTACACCACATGGAGTTCCCTGCATGACTAGACCGCTCATCCCCGCCAACGACGCCGGCGAGATGCGTCCAGCGTCGGCGCCGCCCATCGGGGACAGCGACGAGTCGCTGATCGGGTGGCGTGACGCCGCCGAGGCAGGCGCACTCCCACTGCCGGCGCTGCACCGCTGGCAACCGCTTCGTGCCGGGGTCGTCAACCTGTGGGAATTCGACATCGCCGAATACTGGTTCGCTGACGGTCGCGCCCAGCTGGTCGGGCAGAACCAGTCCGGCAAGTCGACGTTGATGGCGCTCACCACGCTGATCATGCTGGCCGGCGACCTGGACCGGCAGTTCGTCGACACGTTCGGCGAGCAGCAGAAGACCTTCCGGTACTACGTGGAACCGACCGATGACCCGAAGGACCGGCGTTCCACCGAGGCGTCCACGTCCCGCGGGTGGGCATGGGTCGAGTACGGGCGCATCACCGACGACGGCACGCCGGCCTACTTCACCACGCTGCTGTACGCCCAAGCCAAGCGTGGCGCGAACGACTTCACGAAGAAGTGGTCGGTGTGTGGGCCGACCGCGCGTGTCCGAGACGGGCTCACCCTCGCAGAAGGCAGCGCGGTCGCGGCACTGGCCGACGTGGACGCGGCCGTAGACGAGTTCCGCGTCGCCGGCAGCGGCACCGAGTACAAGACGTGGCAGGCGAAGGAGCTGTTCGGGTTCACAGACACGCAGCGCATGGACGTCGTCGTCCGGATGCTGAAGGTGCTACGCACTCCGCACCTCGGGCAGAAGCTCGACCCGGACTTCCTCACCAGCCGGATGCGGGACGCTCTTCCGGGTATCGATCGCGACGAGATCGACGAGCTCGCCGAAGGGTGGGATCAGCTGGAGCGTCTCGCGGCCGACAAGGACCACGCGGAGAACGCGTTGAAGGCGCTGCAGGCGTTCATCCGGCGTGGCTGGGGACCGTGGGCGGACGCGACGATCCGCCGGTACGCCGACGACCTCGCCGCCGCCACCACCCGCTTGGACGACGTCACCCGCGAGGACCGCCGCGCCGACGCCGAGCTGACCAAAGCCCGCGACAGCGAGACCGAGACTTCGGACAAGCACGAGCAGGTCAAGCTCGACCACCAGGACGCGATCCTGCGCTACGACGAGCACCTGCGGTCATCGGCCTACCGGGACGCGGTCAGCGCTACCAACCGGATCGAGTCGCTGACGAAGACGGCCGAGCAGTCGCAGCGCAACGCCGACACTCTCGCCAACACGCTGGCGCGCGCGGAGAAGATCCGGGCCCGGCGAACAACGGCTGCCGACCATGCCTCCGCAGCCGCCGAACAAGCCGGAACGGCGGTGACCAGCCGAGCCGCGGAAGCGCGGGCTGCGCTGCCTGCCGCGACCCTGCCGGGCGACGCGTCCACGTGGCTGGAGCAGGTCGACACCGCCCGGCTGTTAGCCGCGTGTCGGCAGCAGAAAGGCCGGGTGCGCGAGGTCCGGACACTGCTGCGCGAAGCGGAGAAGAAGGACGCGGCCGCGCAGCTCACCGAACAGGCGCTGCTCGCTGCCGAGGCGGAGTTGACGGCACGGGCCGCCGCGCGGGCCGCGGCCGAAGCTGCGCTGGACACCGAGGTGCAGCACCTCAGCGACGCCGTCGAATCGTGGGCACTGACGACCACTACGCCGCCGAGCGCCGTGCTGCGGCAGGAGTGGCTGAACGCGGTCACCGCTGCCGCGGGGACTCCGCGGCCCGGCGCCATTCTCGCCAAGCTGCTACGTACCAGCTGGCTCACCCCGGCGGTCACGCCCCTCAACGACGCGGCCGCTCTCGCGAAGCAGAGCGCCAACCAGTTGACCGCCGCCGCTCGGGCTGCCGACGCGGCCGCCGACGCCGAAGAAGCCCGCCCGGAGCCGGAACCGGCGCCCCCGACGCGGTGGTTACGCCGGAACCGGCCCGCGCTATCGCCGGCCGGCGCTCCGCTGTGGCGGGTCCTCGACCCGGCACCAGACCTGCCGCAGCAGGTCCTCGACCACGTCGAAGCTGCCCTGGACGCGTGCGGGCTCCTCGATGCGTGGGTCACTCCCGACGGTGCGTGGGTCGCCGATCGCGACGGCAACGACACCGTCCTCCAACTCGCCGACATCAACTCCGACGCGCTGCGGCCCGGCCAAGGCGCGCTCGCCCTGAGCGCCGTGCTACAGGTCGCCGCCGACGCCGGGCCTCTTGCCGGTCCCGCAGCGGCACTGCTCGATCGCATCGGATGGCAGCCCGCCACTCCACCCTCCCCCACGTCTTCGCCCACGCCCATCGTCGCTGCCTCGCCGTCCAGGTACGGCATCACGGCCGACGGGCGCTGGCACACACCGGCCACGGCCGGCCAGGCGGCCGGCGGCCAGGACGGCGCCGAGCTGATAGGAACCGCCGCTCGCGCCGCCGCTCGCGCACGCCGCGTCGCACAGCTGCGAGACCAGTCGCGGCAGCTTCGCGAACAGGCCACCGAACACCGCGAGCGCGTCACCGACCTTCGAACGAGCGTCGCCGTACTCACCGACGCCGCCGACGCTGCCCCGAGCGATAGCACCGTCATCGCCGCCGCACACGCCCGCAACACCGCCCGCACCGAAGCCGACCGCGCCCAGGCTCGCCGCGACAACGCGGATGCGACCAACCGCTCCGCCGTCACCGCCCGCGACAACGCGCACGCGACCCTGTTACAGACCGCCGCCACGCACCGGCTACCGCACACCGACGCCCGCCTCGACGACGTCACCGGACGCCTCGACACCCTCACCGCAGCCGTCAACGCGTGGGAATCAGCGTTGGCGACAGCGCAGCACGCAGAACAGCTGCTCACTACTGCGCAGGCGCAGCTGACCGAAGCGAGCGACGAGTTCGCCGCCGCCGAAGATGCGTCACGGGCCGCGGACCGCAAAGCGGAAGAGGACGCCCGCCGCGTCGACGCCGCCCGTGAGGCGTTGTCGGAGCAGCACAGCAACGTCATCGAGCGCGAGGAGCAGCTCAAGTCGTCCCGCGAGACGCTGTCCGCCCGCGTCAACAAGCTGGCCGGTGCCCTCGCGGACCTGCGCGCCGCCGTCGTCAAGGCCGAGGCGCACCTGGAGCAGAGCACCGCCAAACGGCAAGCCGCCGAAACTGAACGCGACAATGCCGTCGGTGCATGGTGGGCCCTCGTAGACACCCAGCTGCCAGAGCTGCGCGGCATCGAGGCAGCAGCCGGGCGCTCCACCCGCAGCGCGCTCGACATGGCACGCACCGCCCGCGACCGAATCCGGCCGCAACGCTGGAGCAGCGACCCGGACATCGTCGGGAAAGATCGCGCCGTCGCTGACGCCTGGACGGCCCTGGTCACGAAGCACCTGCCGGAGCTGCGGCTCGTGCTTGAGGCATCCGGCGGCCGGACCGTCGCCGCGCACACCCGCGAGGAGACCGGCACGCTCGAGGCCGTCACCGTCCGCGTGGACGCGAC
>DATJNU010000186.1:0-26349 GCA_035507775.1 Jatrophihabitans sp. | reverse complement strand
CCCCCCCCCCCCCCAGGGCCTGATGGGATCTGTTCGACCAGGTCAGCCGATGCTGTTGATCGCGGCCTGCACCTGAGTCTGCACGCTCTGCGGCAGGGCCGCGTAGCCGAGGTCGTGCACGCTGTTCTGCGCGTCGGTGCTGGAGATGTAGTTCATGAAGGACTTCACCAGGCTGCCCTTGGCCGAGTCGGCGTACTTGGCGCAGACGATCTCGTAGGTGACCAGCACGATCGGGTAGGCGCCCGGGGTCTTGGTGGCGTAGTCCAGCTTGAGGCTCAGGTCGCCCGGGCCGTTCGGCGCGACCTTGGCGGCCGCGACCGCCTTGCCGGCGGAGTCCGCGGACAGCTCCACCGCGCCCGCGCCGTTGTCGATCTTGCCGGTCTGCAGGTTGTTCTGGATCGCGTAGGACCACTCGACGTAGGCGATCGAGCCCTGGGTCGCCTGGACGGCCTGGCCGACCAGCTGGTTGCCCTTCTTGCCCTGCCCGGTGCCGGCCCAGGTCTTGTCCGGCTTGGCGGTCCAGACGCTCGGGGCCGAGGCGGCCAGGTACCGCTCGAAGTTCTGGGTGGTGCCCGAGGCGTCCGACCGGTTGAAGACGGTGATCTTGGTGGCCGGCAGGTTGGCGCCGGAGTTGATCGCCTTGATCGCCGGGTCGTTCCAGGTGGTGATCTTGCCGGTGAAGATCTTGGCCAGCACGTCCGGGGTGAAGACGAGGTTGTCGGCGCCCTTGAGGTTGTAGCCGACCGCGATCGGGCCGGTCACCATCGGCAGGTCGATGGCCGCCCCGCCGCAGGCCTGGCCCGCCGCGGCCACCTCGCCCTTGGTCGGGTCCAGGGCGGCGTCCGAACCGGCGAAGTCGACCTGCTTGTTGGTGAAGTCCTTGATGCCCTGGCCGGAACCCCCGCCGCCGTAGTTGACGGTCGCGCCGGAGCAGCTGGACTGGTAGTCCTTGATCCACTGGTCCATGGCGTTCTGCTGGGCGGTCGAGCCGTCCGACTTCAGCGAACCGCTGGCGCAGTTGATGCTCGTGCTGCTGGAGCTGGCGCCGCCGGAGGAGGAGCTGCCACCGCCGGCGGCGGTGGAGCTGCCGTTGTTGTCCGAGCCGCACGCGGTGAGCGCGACGGCGCCGGCCACAAGTCCGGCGATCAAGCCTGCTCGGGTGATCAACACCTGGAAATCCCTTTCGTCCTGCATCTCGGCTGCGCCGGGCGGACATGCCCCCGTGTCGGTCAGCCATCTGGTTGACACGACGAACGCTAGGGAGCCGACATGGACGAGTGGGAAGGCCAGAGTGAACGGCGGGTGAACGAATCGCCGAATCTCGGCGGCGGCTGTGCGACGGTGGCGTGACCGTCGGGTGAACTCAGCCCTGCCAGGCTTGAAATTTGACGGTTCGGGCGGGTATTACCCGGCCGCGTACTGGATATCCACGGCGTACCTGCCGAACCCGGCCTTCTCGTAGAGGTGCACGGCCGTGGCGTTGTCCTGCTCGACGTAGAGCAGCACGGTGCCGAGGCCACGCCCGGTGAGGTGGCGCAGTCCGGCCGCCAGCAGCGCGCTGCCGAGCCGCAGCCCCTGCGCGGCCGGGTCCACGCCGAGCACGTACACCTCGCCCAGCGGCGGGTCGAACTCGGCGTGCACCTTGGTCCAGTGGTAGCCGAGCAGTTCGCCGCCGCGCCAGGCCAGCAGGAAGCCGGCCGGGTCGAACCAGGCGGCGGCCAGCCGCTGGTCCAGGTCGTGCTGGGTCCAGCCGCCCTGCTCCGGGTGGTGGGCGAAGGCCCGGGCGTTCACCGCCAGCCAGGCGCCGTCGTCGGCGCCCGGCTCGAACGGCCGGATCACTACGCCGTCGGGCAGTGCCGGCGCGGCGATCGCGCCCGGCGTGGCCCGCAGTTGCAGCAGCGTCCGGACCGGGCGCAGGCCGGCGCGGACGGCCGCCAGGTGCGCGACGCTGCGCTCGCCGTGCGCCCAGAGCCGGTAGCGCGGCGGCAGGCCGGCCAGCAGCTCGGTGGCCGGCTCGACGCCGGCCGCGACCAGCTCGACAGTGGGCTCGGCGCCGTCGGTCAGCTGGGCGTACCCGGTGACCTCGCCGTCGGCCAGTGCGAGCAGGTGCCGGCCCGGGCCGGCCAGCCCGAGCATGCCCTGCTCGCTGATCGGTGGCTGGTCGGCACCGCCGGGGGCGGCGCGCACCAGCGCCCGGACCGCGGCCAGCTCGGCCGGTTCCAGCCGCTCCGCCGGTGTGAGGACAGCTCGCTGCAGGCTCATGCCTGCACGGTAGCCAGCGGGCTCAGCCGCGAACGGCCGCGGCGCTGGCTTCGACGTCGGCAGCCTCGTTCTCGGCGGGCTCGTCCTCGTTCCGGCCGCGCTGGCCCGCCTCGGACGCCTTGACGAACTTGTAGCCCACGTTGCGGACGGTGCCGATCAGCGACTCGTGCTCCACGCCGAGCTTGGCGCGCAGCCGCCGGACGTGGACGTCGACGGTCCGGGTGCCGCCGAAGTAGTCGTAGCCCCAGACCTCCTGCAGCAGGTGCGAGCGGGAGAACACCCGGCCCGGGTGCTGGGCGAGGAACTTCAGCAGCTCGAATTCCTTGTAGGTGAGGTCGAGCGTGCTGGACCTGAGCCGGGCCGTGTAGGTGGCCTCCTCGATGGTCAGGTCGCCGACCTTGACCACGCCGGGCTCGCCGGCCACGGTCGCCTGCCGGCGGCCCACGGCCAGCCGCAGCCGGGCGTCCACCTCGGCCGGACCGGCGGTGTCGAGCAGCACGTCGTCCACCGCCCAGTCGGCCGACAGCGCGATCAGGCCGCCCTCCTTGAGCACCGCCAGCACCGGCAGGTCCACCTCGGCGGCGGCGAGCACCTTGCCGAAGGCGCGGGCACTGGCCAGGTCGAACCGGGCATCGATCAGCACCGCGCTGGCCTGGGTGGTGAGCAAGGGGGTCACGTCGAACGCGCCGACGCTCACCTGGTGGCCGAGCAGGCCGAGGGCGGGCAGCACCTCGGTGGTCGGCTGCGCGGCGGTGGTCAGGAGAACGATCTCCATGTCGGCGCCTCCCGGTGCAAGAGCGGCGATCACGCTCAGGCAAGAATACGGATCATGTCGGGTCCGGAACCGGTGCGCCTTTGCACTGAGGACGGGATAGTTCTATCCGCTGACTATTACGCCGGTGTTTCCGGGGCCCCTGCCTACCTGCTCGGGCACGGCTTCACCGGCTCGTCGGCGCGGCCCGAGGTGCGGTTCGTCGCCGGCCGCCTGAACGAGCGCGGCAACGCGGTGCTGGCCCTGAGTTTCCGGGGGCACGGCACGTCCGGCGGGGCGTCCTCGGTGGGCGTGGACGAGGTCGCCGACGTCGCTGCCGGGTTGCGCTGGCTGCGCGAGCGCGGGCCCGATGTGCCGGTGGTCACGCTCGGCTTCTCGATGGGGGCCTCGGTGGTGGTGCGGCAGGCCGGACTGGCCTTCGCCGACGGCGGTCCGGTGCCCGACGCGGTGATCGCGGTCAGCGGTCCCGGGCGCTGGTACGAGCGCGGCACGGTGCCGATGCGCCGGCTGCACTTCGGCGTCGAGACCTGGCTCGGCAAGCGGATCCTGGCGCGCTTCTTCTCGACCCGGATCGGGCGCAACTGGGAGTTGCTGCCGGTGTCGCCGGTCGAGGTGGCGGGCGCCATCGAGTGCCCGCTGCTGATCGTGCACGGCGACGCCGATCCGTACTTCCCGCTCGCCCACCCGCGGATGCTGGCCGGCACCGCCCCGCATGCCGAGCTGTGGATCGAGCCCGGCATGGGCCACGCCGAGAACGCCACCGGGCCCGGCCTGCTGGACCGGATGGACGGGTGGGCGCACGCGACGCTCTCTGCGACCATGGAGCGGTGACGACCCCCGACACGCAGGCCGGACCGGTGGCCGCAGCCGCCGACCCGGCGCCCGCCGTCAACCACGTGCAGCTCGCGGCGCTCTCGGCGGTGCTCGCCGGCGTGCTGGCGGCCGGCAGCTACACCGGCACGGTAAGCATGCTGGTCGCGGTCGCGGTGCTGCAGGCGGTGCTCGTGCCGTGCTGGGTGCTCGGCCACCGGCTGCCCGGCCGGATCGGCGGGCTGGTGATCGGCGGCCTGGCCGCGGCCGCCGCCGACGGGCTCACCCTGCACTGGCCGGACAGCGGGTACTCGCCGGTGCTCGGGGTGCTGGGCGTGGCGATCCCGGCGCTGTTCCTGCACCAGCTCACCCGGGGGGTGGTCCGCACCCGGGTGGTCGAGTCGCTGGCCGGGCTGGCGCTGCTGCTGGTGGCCGTGGTGGCCCCGGCGGGCCTGATCGTGCTGCGCCATGAGGCCGACGGCCGGACCGTCACCCTCTCGCTGGTGGCCGCGTTCGGGGTGGGGCTGGTGGCCGCACACCTGATGGACGCGGTGCTGCCCTCGCCGCGCTTCGACCCGGCGGTGGACCGGGGCCTGCCCGCCGTGGTGGTGGGCGTGATCGCCGGCGGCGCGCTCGGCTACCTCGGCCTGCGCGACCTGATCGACTTCGCCGGTGGCCGGGGGATCTTCGCCGGGGCGGCGGTCGCGGCGGTCGGCTGCCTGCTCTCGATCGCGGCCAGCTTCGCCGACGCCCGCACCGGTGAGCCGGTTGCCGCCGGCAACGCGGGTCCGGGCCGGCTGGACCGGCTGCGCCCGGCGGCCGCGGTGGCCATCGCCATCGCGCTCACCGTGCCGGCCGGGTACGTGCTGAGCACCGCGCTGACCAGCTGAGCCCGGCTGAGCCTCGCGATCCCACCAGTTGAGCACGGCCCTCTCAGCATCCGGGCAGGCGGTGCCGCCGGCCGGGCCGGGACGGATTTCGCCGGTCGCTTGGCCGCCGGCCCCTGGGCTCGCTAGGGTGGGCTCGTTATGGGGCAGCTGCTGACTTCTCGCCGCGCGGTCGATCTGTGCCGCGTCGGCAGCGCGCTGTGTCCCCGGTCAGCCGTCAGGTAGCGACCCCGTCCGCGCCTGACCTGCGCCGCATCGTGCGCGTCGGCGTGCCATCGATCCAGTTCCCCCGCGCGCAGCGGCAGGTCACCCACACCGGTATTCATGCCTATCTGCAAGGAGAAAATCCACCATGAGCCGCACTGATGCGCTCGTCTCGGCCGACTGGGCCGAAGCCAACCTGGACACCCCGGGCGTCGTCTTCGTCGAGGTCGACGAGGACACCTCCGCCTACGACGGGGGCCACCTCCGGGGCGCGGTCAAGCTGGACTGGAAGACCGAGCTGCAGGATCAGGTGATCCGCGACTTCGTCTCCAAGGAGCAGTTCGAGAAGCTGCTGTCCGAGAAGGGCATCGGCAACGACGACACGGTGATCCTCTACGGCGGCAACAACAACTGGTTCGCCGCCTACGCCTACTGGTACTTCACGCTCTACGGCCACTCGGAGGTCAAGCTGCTCGACGGCGGCCGCAAGAAGTGGGAGCTCGACGGGCGCGAGCTGTCCAAGGACGCCGTGCAGCGGCCGGCCACCCAGTACCAGGCCAAGGCCCAGGACGACTCGATCCGGGCGTACCGCGACGAGGTGGTCGCGGCCATCGGCGCCAAGAACCTGATCGACGTCCGCTCGCCGGACGAGTTCAGCGGCAAGCTGCTCGCGCCGGCCCACCTGCCCCAGGAGCAGTCCCAGCGGGCCGGCCACATCCCCACCGCGCTGAACGTGCCCTGGTCGAAGGCGGCCAACGAGGACGGCACCTTCAAGAGCGACGACGAGCTGCGCGCGCTCTATGCCGAGGCCGGCCTGGACACCGGCAAGGAGACCATCGCCTACTGCCGGATCGGCGAGCGCTCCTCGCACACCTGGTTCGCGCTGCACGAGCTGCTGGGCGAGCAGAACGTGAAGAACTACGACGGCTCGTGGACCGAGTACGGCTCGCTGGTCGGGGTCCCGATCGAGAAGGGCGTCTGAGCCCGATGACCCGCAACGGACGGGCGGCCGGCCGCCGCCCGCGTCACGAAGGAGAGTCCTGACATGTGCGGTGCACCCGCCCAGGCCCCGACGCTGCCCGCGCACGTCGACCTCAACAAGGAGACGGTGATCTACGGCGTGGTGACCGGCGCCGACGGTTCGCCGGTGCCGGCCGCCTACGTCCGGCTGCTGGACGAGACCGGCGAGTTCACCGCCGAGGTGGTGACCTCGGCGACCGGGGACTACCGGTTCTTCGCTGCCCCCGGCCGGTGGACGCTGTCGGTGCTGCACCACTCCGGCGCGGTCCGCCGCCCGGTGGTGGCTACCGAACCCGGGCTGGTGGAGGTCCAGCTGACGCTGTCCTGACCGCGTCCTGCAGAACGGCCCGGCCCTGTGGCTCACCGGGGCCGGGCCGTTCGTGCGGGTGCGGTGCGCGCGGGTCAGTCTCGGTAGACCGGGCTCAGTGGACCAAGCTCGGTAGACGGGGCTCAGTAGACGAGTGCCTGTGCGTCCGGCCGCAGGATCTCGTCGACGAAGCTGGCCGAGCCCGCGATCCGCACCCCGGGCAGCAGGGCGGCCCGCTCGATGCCCCGCCGTTGGGCGCACTGGGTGCACACGGTGAGCGTGCCCAGCGCCAGCACCGTGTCGCGCAGCTCGGCCAGCGGCGCCGAATGCGGCAGCTCGAAGCCCTCGGCCCGACCGGGCACCCCGAACCAGGCGGCCTCACCGGTCAGCCAGAGCGAGGTCGGCACGCCGGTGGCGGCCGCGGTGGCGGCGACGGTGAAGGCCTGCGCGCAGCGTTCGGGCTCGTCGGCCCCCGCGGTGCACTTCACGATCAGGGCACGGCTCACGGCAAGATATCCTTCGGCTATGGAGACGTTCTACACCATCCTGCTCGTCGCGGTGTTCCTCGCCATCACCGGCATGGCCGCGCTGATCGTGGCCAAGCTGTTCGCCGGCCAGCAGTAGGTGACCGTTCCCGAGTTCTCCGACACGACCGACCTGCGGTCCGGCCCGGAGATCCACGCGGGCCTGCTCGAGGTGCTGCCGCTGGTCGGCGACTGGGCCGGCCGGGGCACCGGGACGAAGCCGGGCAGCGGAACGAGCTTCGACTTCGCCCAGCGCCTGAGCTTCGGTCACGACGGGCGCCCGTTCCTGCACTACAGCTCGCATGCCTGGCTGCTCGACGCCGACGGCTCGGTGCTGCGGCCGGCGTTCCGCGAGACCGGTTTCCTGCGTCCCGGTGCCGGCGACGACGAACTCGAGTTCGTGGTGAGCACCGCGGTGGGCATCATCGCGGTCTACGCCGGCCTGGCCGGCGACCGCCGCTGGGAGTTCGCGACCAGCGGGGTGGGCTTCACCCCGACCGCCAAGCAGGTGGCCGGCGAGCGCAGGCTGTACGGGCTGACCGCGCAGGACGAACTCGGCTACGTCACCGAGCTGGCGCTGGAGCCGGGCGCGTACCAGCCGCACCTGAATGCCCGCCTGGCCCGCTCCCTGCCCGGTAGCTCAGGAGCGTAGGAGCTCTAGCTACTCGCTACTCGCGGGCTTCCCCTGGCGGATCATCCTGTTCGTCGGCCTCTGCAGGTTGGTACGCCGAGGGAGGAACGTCTGTCGTGTAGACCGGCTCGTCCGTAACCGTGACTTCTTCCTCTGCGGGCCAATCCGGAGTTGCCGAGGCCCGCTGCACCGTCTTCAACGGGAGCTCACTGCTGATGTCGTCGCGGTCGACGTCCTCGTCGATGGGTTTACCCTTGATGGACGGCGCTGGTGCCGTCCACGGCTTGATCTGCTGTACGACCTGTTCGTAGAAGTTGTCGACCAGGCCTAGGACCGAGCCGACGAAGGAGCCTCTCCCCTGACCGCGCTTGGTCCCGGCTACGGCGGAAAGGCGGACAGAAAAGCCCTTCAGCTCCTTCTTCGGATCGTCAATGAGCAGGTCGGGCTTGGCCCGTACCTCGGAAAGCGCTCGGCACGGTCCGGGCGTCCGCGCCCACGCTGCCCAGCCTTCGATCAGCAAGGCATCCGGAGCCTTAACCAGCTGGCGCGTCAGCCAGTTGATGCGAGTGGTGCTGCGGCCCTGACCAGGTGCGGCGACTTCGAGTGTGCAGGTGACCAAGCCCGATCTGAGATCGGCGGTCACGGTAAAGGGCGCCACGGCGTGCGGTACTCGGATCGAACCTTGCAAAATTCCATGGTCCACAAGCCGGGTTACCGCTCGCTGTTGAAAGGCTGCGGCATCCTTGAGCTCTGACCGGGACAGCGCTGGGCGTACTTCCACGCCCAATTGGCGGGACAGGCGCATAGCGGAGAAGGCGATGAGCTGACCGAAGCGTGCCACGACCTCGGCGGCGGAAACGTCACTCGCTCTCAGCGTCCTGTTCGTCACACCGTTTCGGACCGCCACCCAGTCGGGGCCCATGTCGTCGAAGTCGACCGCACCGGACCGATCGTGCTCCAGGTACCTGATGAGTTCATTCAGGATCCACGCTTGGTCAGGGTCGGCGACCGACCGGTTGACGCGCTGGACGACGGCCTCCGTATGGATCTGACTCCATGAAAGGTGTTTGAGTTCGACCTTCTTGAGCTTCTTCTTGTCAACACTCGTGGGATGGACGCCTGGGATTGCAACGAGCTGATTCGAAACCGTGAGTACCACATCGAACTGCTGCTCTCTCGCGATATCCAGGTACGCTTCGAGCTGTTCAGTCTTCAGCTCATTACGTCCCGTTTTCACCTCAACCAGCGCGGTCCACGTCCTGGTGCCGCGACGAACGCGGATAACACCGTCCGGCCGGACGTTCCGATCGCCGAAAGCGAAGGGAACCTCGATATAGGTTTCGATCGTTCCGCTGGGAGCGCCAAGAGGTGCGATCACCGCACGGCCAAATTCTTTGACCGAGGAGAGGACTGCGAGGAGTGCTGAGGAGCCGCGCCTCTCCTGCTCGTCAGAACCGTTGATTCCCGAAACAGGGATGAGGCGGGCGGATTCCCAGTCAGCCTCGTCCATGGTGGTCCTCCGTCGAAGTGCGAAGTGTGGCAGCGTGCCAACCGCCAGACGATACCTGTCGCCAGGTCGCTGCTAGCGGCAGAGGTCGGCCTCGGACATTGTGGTCAGCGAAAAAATGCCAGTAGATCGACCGCGCATTATGTGCACCGTCGGAGTCCGGGAGAACCCGGCCGCGCTTGCCGGTGGGTCCGGCGTGTGAGTGGTTCACTGCAGCCGTGACCGATCTGCCCCACCCGCCTGTGCTGAGTTCGCGTGGTCGGCTGGCCGCGATGCTGCTCGCGGGGCTGCTGGCCGGCCTGATCACGGCCTTCCTCGGCGACTGGCCGTACGCGCTGCTCGCCGGCTGGGACGTCGCCGCCCTGGTGTTCGCGTTCCTGGCGTGGGTGGTGATCCTCTCGATGGATGCCGCGTCGACGGCCGAGCACGCGACCAGCGAGGAGCCCGGTCACGCCCAGACCAGCGTGCTGGTCGTGGTCGCCAGCGTGGCCAGCCTCGCCGCGGTCGGCGTCGTCCTGGTGCGGGCCGGCTCGGCGAAGGGCGGCACCCAGGACCTGCTGGCCGGCGTCGGGCTGCTGAGCATCGCGCTGTCCTGGTTCGCGGTGCACACGCTCTTCACGTTGCGCTACGCCCGCCTGTACTACGGCGGGGGCCGGCCCGGCGGCGTCGACTTCAACCAGGACGAGCCACCGCGCTACCTCGACTTCGCCTACCTGGCCTTCACGATCGGCATGACCTTCCAGGTGTCCGACACCGAGCTGCGGACCCCGGCGATCCGGGCCACCGCGCTGCGGCAGGCGCTGCTGGCCTACCTCTTCGGCGCGGTGATCCTGGGCGCCACCATCAACCTGATCTCCGGCCTGGCGACCAAGGGTTAGCCGCGCCGGCAGGGGCCTCAGCCGGCCCGGTGGCGTTCCGCCAGCGCGGGTGGCGCGCAGGCCAGCCAGCCGTCGGTGAGAGTTTCACCAAGCACCGCAGCCGAAACCTGATCGAGCCGGACCAGCACCGCAGCGAAGTCGGCGAAGTGCTCGATGGTGAACAGCTCCCGCGGGTGCGCGGCGAGCACCGCCTCCTTCTCGTGCAGGTCGGCGACCCGGACCGCCAGGATCTCCCCGCCCGGCGGTTCCTCGTCACCGAACCGGCGCAGGTCGGCCTTGGTGAACGGCCGTTCCCAGGCGAAGACCTTGCCCCGCACCGACCAGACGCGGTTGCCGTGCCGCACCCCCTCGGCGGTCTCCGGCAGGTCGGCGGCGAGCCCGGCGACCTCGTCCAGTGTCAGCACGAGGTGACCGTACGACGGGCGACCCCCCTGCCGGAAGGCCCCCGGAGCGGCGCTCACGGCACCGGGTCGGCCACCGCGTTCAGCTGCCGCTGCCCCGGCCTACGTGGGCCTGGCCGGCGGCGCCGTTCGTGCTGAAGGCGAAGGAGTTCACGGCCAGGCCGGGACCGCCCTGCCACGGCTCGAAGCCGAACTGCACGCTGGTCAGGTACCACGCGGTCTGGACGTAACCGCGCTGGACCGCGTCGGTGGTGAAGTCCTTGACGCTGATGTTCAGCGCGTTCGTGGTCTGCTGCCGGACGTAGGAGAGGACGTTCCAGCCGATGTTGCCTTCCCAGACGTCCCAGGTGGCGCCGGCCAGGGTGGCGGTGCCGACCTTGCTGCCCACCGGCTGCGGCGGCCCCGAGTGGCTGCCCCAGATCATGATCTCGGCGCCGTAGTTCTGCCCCGGCGGGTTCGGTGTGGGATCGAACCAGATGTCGTAGGCCGCGTCCCAGGAGCCGCCGGTGGTCGTGTAGCCGACCGAGCTGGTGACGTTGCCGAAGCTGCTCACCTGCAGCGGCAGTCCGCTGCCGCTGGTGCAGTTGCCGTAGTGGCAGCCGGCGTAGATCGACGGGTACGCCGCCGGCGCGCCGCTGGTGCTGACGTTGTGCGAGCCGCTGTCGTAGGTGAAGCCGTCGTCGGTGGGCGTGATGCACTGGGTGATGCTGTCGCCCCACTCGTTGTTCTGCACGATGTAGCGGCCGCCGGCCACGGTTGCGGAGCCGTACTGCGCGCAGATCTGGCTGGCCGCGTGCGCCGCCGGGGCTGCGGTGAGGGCGGCGGTGCTCGCGAGCAGGAGCCCGGCGAGGGCGGACAGCAGGTGCCTGCCCGGACGGGGGATCGGTGCCATTGCCATGTCTCACTTCCTGAAAGGCGTAATGGTGTGAGAGCGCTCTCACGACTCACGCTAGGCCGGGTCGGGCAATCCGGCAATCGGGACGTCCTCAGCCGTTGCGCTGGGCCGCGAGGATCGCGATGTCGTCGGCCCGACGGCCACCGGCGCGGAGCCGGCTGAGCCGGCGCACGATGTGCGCGGCGGAGTCGAAGCCGTCGGCGGCCGCGGCGGCGCGGGACAGCCCCACGTCGAGATCCTCGTCGCGCTCCTCCACCAGGCCGTCGGTGAAGAGCACCAGGGTCGAGCGTTCCGGCAGGTCGAAGGAGCAGGTCCGGTAGCGGGCCTCGGCCAGCACGCCGATCGGCGGCCCGGCCGGGCACTCCAGGTACCGGGCGCCGGTGCCGGGCGTGACCAGCAGTGGGGGCAGGTGCCCGGCGGTGGCGTACTCTAGCTGCCCGGTGCGCGGGTTGAGCAGCGCGCACAGCACGGTGGCGAAGTGCGCCCCGTCGACATGCGCCGCCAGCCGGTTCAGCCGGGCCAGCGCGTCGGACGGGCCGTTGCCGTCCACCAGGTAGGCCCGCAGCGCGTTGCGCAGCTGCCCCATCAGGGTCGCCGCCTGCACGCCCTTGCCAGCCACGTCGCCGATCGCCAGCGCGACCCGGCCGTCGTCGAGGGCCAGCGCGTCGTACCAGTCACCGCCTACGTCGAGCCCTGCGGTCGCCGGCAGGTACTCACCGGCCACCTCCAGCCCGGGCAGGCTGCGCAGCGTGCTGGGCAGGATGGCGCGCTGCAGGGTGGCCGCCAGCCGGTGCTCGCTCTCGTACACCTGGGCGTTGAGCAGCACGGTGGCCAGCCGCTCGGCGATCGAGGCGAGGAACTGCCGGTAGGCGTCGTCGAGCTGGTACTGGTGGTTGACGCCGAGCACCGCCACGCCCAGGTCGGTGCCGCCACCGGCGCGCAACGGCACGGCCACCGCGGCCACCGCGCCGTTCACCAGCAGGTCCTCCGGCCTGCGCAGGCCGTCCGGCTGGTGGTCGAGCAGGTGGCCGGGCACCGGCCCCACGTCCACGATGGCAGGCAGGCCCTCCGGCCGGCTCTCGGAGAGCAGCAGCCGCAGGAAGGGCAGGTCGGGCAGGTCCTCGCCGAGGGCGTCGAGGAAGCCCTTGAGTACCCCGGTCACGTCGGTCGCGTCGGCCAGGTGGGCGTTGACCCGGCTCAGCAGCCGCATCCGGCGCTCGTTCAGCACCCGGCTGGTGGTCTCGCTGACGATGCAGAACACACCCCCGACCGAGCCGTCCTCGACCCGCACCGGGTCGTAGGAGATGTCGAAGTACACCTCTTCGAGGTAGCCGTGCCGGGCGATGTTGAACAGGTAGTCCGAGCCGGAGAAGGCCTCGCCGGACGTCCGGACGCCGGCCAGCATCGGCTCCAGCATCTCCCACAGCTCGGCCCAGTAGACGCTCGCCGGCCGGCCGAGCGCGTCCGGGTGCTTGTCGCCGATGGTCGGGGCGTAGGCGTCGTTATAGAGCGCGATGTAGTCCGGCCCCCAGAACATGACGATCTGAGCCTTGCTCGCCAGCAGGATGCTGAGCGAGCTGATCAGGCTCTGCGGCCAGGTCTCGATCGGCCCGAGCGGAGTGGCCGCCCAGTCGAGCTCGGACATCAGCCGGCCGAGTTCGCCGCCGGTCTGGAACGCCGCGCGCAGCCCGGCCTCGCGCGCACCCGGTTCCGGGGGCGTTGCTGCGTGCTGCACGCGATCGCCTTCCTGCCGGCACCGGTGGTTCTCACCGCGGGGCACGTCAGGACGGGCCGCCAGCACCATGATATGAGTTCGGGCGGCTGGCGGCGCGATCTGTGAACGGGCTGGGTCAGCCCTTGTCGGCTCTGTCGGTCCTTGTCAGCCCGTGGCGGTCAGCTCGTGCAGGCAGAGCACGTTGCCGTCCGGGTCGGTGAACCAGGCCGCCTTCTCCGAACCGAGCTGGCAGATGTGGTCCACCGTCTTCAGCTCCGGCAGGTCGTAGTCGGCGAAGGTCACCCCGTGCCGCTCCAGCTCCCGGATCTCCGCGGCGATGTCGGCAACCTCGAACGAGGCCTCGGTACGTCCCGTGGGCGCGCTGTCCGGGGCGGGCATCAGCGCCAGCGTGGCGCCGCCCCCGACGCCGAACACCTCGTCGCCGGACGCGCCCGGGCCCCGGTAGTCCAGGCCGAGCCGGTCCCGGTAGAACTCGACGGCGGCCGATACGTCCCGTACCTGCAGGATCGTGGTGACGACAGCTCCGGTGAGCATGGCGCACCTCCTTCGCTGGGTGGGTCAAGCCGCCAGTCTTCTCGGTGAAAACCCTTATCGGCAAGGGGTGTTCGGCAACGACCTGCCGGACATCCGGGCGACTGCGGACAGCCCGCTCAGCCGGTCAGCGCGCGCAGCAGCTCGGCCACCCGCCCGGGCTCCAGCCGGCAGGTGGCCCGGCCGACCCCGAGCTCGCAGCGCAGCACCGCCGGGTCGGCGGTGGGTGATGCCTCCGGCCAGACCCAGACCCGTTCCTGCTCGGCCAGCCGCCGGGCGTTCGCGGCGAACCGGTCGGCCGGCACCTCGAAGAGCAGGTGCATCATCGGGGTCTCGGGCACCCCGGGCACCACCCGGACGCCCGGCAGGCCGGCCGCGACCGCGGCGATCGCGCGGGCGTGCGCCAGCCGGGCCGGCATCTCGGCCAGCCGCTCGGGCAGCAGCGCCAGCGCCGACGCGGCGGCCGGCCACAGCCCGTGCAGCGTGCCACCGAGCCGCCGCCGCCACTCGCGGACCTGGCCGACCACCTCGGCCGGGCCGGCCACGCAGCAGCCGGGCAGCGCGCCGATGCCCTTGTAGAACGAGACGTAGGCGGTGTCGAAGAGCGCGGCGATCTCGGCCGGCGGGCGCCCGTAACCGGCCGAGGCCTCCCAGAGCCGGGCGCCGTCGAGGTGGACCGCCGCGCCCCGCTCGCGCGCCCAGCCGACCTGGGCGGCCAGCTCGTCCCAGTCCGGCAGGGTGCCGCCGAGGTCGCGCTGGGGCAGTTCGAGCAGCAGCGCCGCGGCCGGCTCGGCAACCGCGGCCAGATCCGCCAGGCCGATCAGCCGGTCCGGCGAGCCGACCGGCCGGCCCAGCAGGCCGTGCAGCCGGGCGTGCGCCTGCAGCTCGTGCTGGTCGAGGTGGCAGTGCGGGTGCCACAGCACCGTCCGGCTGGCCCGCGCGTCGGCATGCACCCGCAGCGTGGCGCCCTGGGCCATCGTGCCGCTGGGCAGGAACACCGCGGCCGGCTTGCCCAGCAACCGCGCGACATAGGCCTCGAGCTCGGCCACTACGCCGCCGTCGCCGTAGACGTCGGGCACCACCCCGGGCGGGATCGAGGCCAGCAGGTCGGCCGGCGGCACCGGGCCGTCGCCGTTCAGGAAGGTGTCGCAGGCAGCACGTCGGGTCCGGCTCGCTTCGTCCACGGCACGATTGTCTCTGCTGGCTCGGTGCGCAGGCACAGCACCACCGCGTCGTCGGCCAGCGGCCCGTCGATGAGGTCGTCCGCCACCTGCTCGCAGCCGGCCTGCGAGCAGGTGGCGGTTACCCGGCCGACCGCGGCGGACAGCCGGGCCAGGCCGAGGTCGAGGTCCTCACCGCGCCGCTCGATCAGGCCGTCGGTGCACCAGAACAGCGTCGCGCCCGGCGGCAGCGTCAGGGCGGCCTCGCGGCGCCGGCCGGTCGGCAGCCCGAGCGGGGTCGACCGGCCGCCCCGCAGGTAGCGGTTGCCGTCGCCGGTGGCCAGCAGCGGCGGTAGGTGCCCGGCGCAGGCGTAGCGCAGCCGGCGGCTGGCCGGGTCGTACTCGGCGTAGCCGAGCGTGGTGAGCAGCGCGCCCGGGATGGTCAGGGCGGCGGTGTCCAGCCGGCAGAGCACGTCCGCCGGTCCGTCCGCCGAGGTCGCCACCAGCCGCAGCGCGGCCTGCAGCCGCCCCATCGCCACCGCCGCGGCCAGGTCGTGCCCGACCACGTCGCCGACCGCGACCGCGATCCGGCCGTCCGGCAGCGCGAACGCGTCGTACCAGTCGCCGCCGACGTCGTGGGCGGCGTCCGAGGGGCGGTAGACCGCCGCCACCCGGACGCCCGGCAGGTCGAACCGGGACGCCGGCAGCAACGCCCGCTGCAGCTGGTGGGCGGCCTCGTGGTCCTGCTCGTAGAGCTGGGCCCGGTCCAGCGCCTGGGCGGTGAGCTGGGTCAGCGCGTGCGCGGAGATCACCAGGTCCGGATCCATCGGGCCCTCGTCGGGCAGCCGGAAGGCCAGCACCCCGAGCACCGTGTCGCCGACCATCGCCGGGATCTGCAGCGAGCCCCGGGCACCGGTCAGCTCGTAGCTGGCCAGGATGCCGGGGAACCGGTCGGCGATCTCCTCCCGGGATGAGAGCAGCACCGGCTGGCGCAGGCGGGCCGCCGCGGTCATCGGCGTGTGGTCGATGCCGAGCCGCAGCCGGGCCAGCTCGGCGGCGGGGCCGGCCGGGAAGGCGGGTGAGGCCCAGGTCCGCAGCTCGGTGCCGTCCCGCGAGACGATGCCGACCAGGCCGAGCGTGCTGACCAGCGAGATGCCGTCCCGCCGGACGATCTCGGCGATCTGCTCCGAGGTGGCGGCGGTCGCCAGCCGTTCGGTGACCGCCTGGAGCGCCTGCCAGCGCCGCCGCAGGGCCAGCTCGGCCGCGGACTCGGACTGGGCGTGCTCCCGCGCGTCGATCTCGACCGCCAGCAGCCAGGCGCTCAGCACCGCCACCCCGAGGAAGATCTGCAGCGTCGCGACCTGCTCGTGCGGGGTCTGGCCGAGCGCCGCCCACGGCCCGTGCCCGCGTGCGGTGACGACGTTGGCGACCAGGGTGCTGGCCAGGCCGGCCGCGGTCACCCCGGCTACCCCGCGCTTCCAGGCGACCAGGAACAGCGCCGGGAAGAGCAGGTAGTCCAGCGACGCGCGGCGGGGCCCGAAGGCCACCACGGTCACCAGGACCGCCCCGAGCACCGTGAGCAGGTAGGCCAGCCAGGTCTGCCGGCGCAGCCAGTCGCCGGCCAGTGGCAGGGTCAGGATGGTGCCGCCGACGGTGAGCACGCCCATCGCGTCACCGGCCCAGTACGGCGCGTAGGTGCCGAGCGCGCTGACGTGCTCGAAGCGCACGAGCACCGCGGTGCCGAGCAGCCCGCCGACGGCCGGCCCGGCCACCACCGCGTACCCGACGAACCTGAGCAGGTCCGGGCGCAGCGACAGCAGCGGCCGGTCCACGCTGGCGCGCAGCAGGCCGGCGCCGACCAGCGGTTCCACGGTGTTGGCCAGCGCCAGCCCCACCGAGGCGCCGAGCGGGCTGCCCAGCCACAGGTTGGCGACGAGCTCGACGAGCGCGGCGGCGGCCAGCGCCCACGGCCACAGCCGGCGCCGGGTGAGCACCAGGGCGGCGAGCGTGACCCCCGAAGGCGGGTAGAAGATGGCGCCGAGGTCGGGGTGCAGCAGCCACAGCGCCGTGCCCGAGCCGATGGCGTAGCCGAGCGCCACCACGGCGAACAGCGCCGGTCCGCGCATTCCGTGGTGGCTGCCCTCGCCTGCAGAGTGGCCCATCTGACCTGCCGCGGACTGACGACTGTGCCGGTAGGAAGGGAGCCGTCCTCGAACGGCTCCACCGCCCTCACGCTAGCGGAGCGGCGACGCGCAGACGACGGTCAGGAAAGCGGCGAACGGGACCCTTGCCGGCGAGTGACGTGTGGCCCGGACAGCAAAAACCCCCGAGCCGGCTCACGGTGAGCCTGGTGCCGGTCGGACGAGCCCGGCGACTCGGGGGCTGGCGATCACCGGACTAGCCGGCGACCTCCTCGTGCGTCCGAGAGCTCTTCACAGTTCGGACCACCTCCCTTCCCTTACCCGGCACACGCTACGACGCCGGGCGGGTGGCCGCCAGGCGATTTCGGCCGGCCGGTGCTGTGCGGCCGGCAGGTGCATTCGGCCGGCTCAGAACCCGCCGCCCCCAGGACCTGCCGGCTCAGAACCCGGCTGCTCAGAACCCGCCGCCCCAGGACCTGCCGACTCAGAACCCGGCCAGCTCGGTCAGCTCCCGGGTCAGCGCGGCGGGCACGTCCAGCGCGATGCCGTCCAGGCTGAGCACCGCGGCCACCCCGCGGCCGGACGAGACCAGCCAGCAGCCGTCCGCGGCGCGCAGGTCGGCCACCGTGCCGGGCGCGTGGCCGGTCCGCCAGCCGGCCCGGCCGGCGGCGGCGAAGAGCGCCCGCTGGGTGATCGAGTCGAGCACGCCGGTGCCCTCGACCGGCGGGCTGAGCAGCGTCCGGCCGGCCGCCCAGACCACGGTCGCGGTCGGCGCCTCCAGCAACCCGCCGGCGCCGTCGAGGAACAGCACGTCGTGCGCGTCCCGCCGCCTGGCCTCCCGCAGCGCGGCCATGTTCACCGCGTACGACAGGGTCTTCACCCCGCCCAGCAGCCAGGGCGCGCCGGCGAAGGCGCCGGGGACGCCGCCGCGCTCGAGCGTGATCACGTCGATGCCGGCCTGCCGCTGCCGCAGCGTCTCCGGCGCCATCGCGGTCAGGGTGACCACCCCCCGGATGCCCGCCGCCGGGTGGGACTCGCTGCCCCGGCTGAGCAGCAGGCGCAGCATTGCCTCGCCCGGCCGGGTCCAGCCGTCGAGCAGCTGGTCGATCAGCGCGCACCAGGTCGGCCGGTCCACCGGCGGCAGGTCGAGCCCGGCGCACGAGCGGTCGAACCGGTCCAGGTGCTCGGCCAGGTGGTCGATCCGGTGGTCGCCGGCGGTGCCGGTCACCACCCGGGTCGCCTCGAAGCACCCGTCGCCGCGGGTGAGGCCGAGGTCGTCGGCCGGCACCGCCGGCGCGTCCGGGTCGACCGGGCCGACCCCCAGCACGCCGACGAGCCGGGACGGGGACTGCAGCGATGGGGTCGTCACGTGGGCACAGCCTAGCGGCGGCGCGCCGGGCGGCCGGCCCGGATCATGGCACCGGGCCGCGACCGGCAACTAGCATCGGTACCTGTCATGACCCATTCGCATCAGGCCGAGGCGGCCGGCACGCTGGCCGCCCAGCTGCGTTCGCGCGGGCTGCGGATGACGGCCCAGCGGCAGCGGGTGGTCGAGGCGGTCACCAGCCTGGTGCACGCCACCCCCGACCAGGTCGCCGAGCTGGTGCCGGACGTCGACCTCACCACCGTCTACCGGACGCTGGAGACGCTGGAGCAGATCGGGGTGCTCGCCCACACCCACCTGGGGCACGGCCCGGCCTCCTACCGGCTGGCCGCGGACGACCACCTGCACGTGGTCTGCCACTCCTGCTCGGCGGTGGTCAATGCCCCACCCGGCCTGGCCGACGAGCTGATCGAGCGGCTGGCCACCGAGCGCGGCTTCACCGTGGACCGCTCGCACCTGACCGTCTTCGGCACCTGCGCCGACTGCCGAGCTGAGAAGGAGGCAGGCCGCGATGCCTGACTACCGTTCCCCCCTGCTGGACTGGCCCGGCGCGGTGCCGGCCGAGTCGCCGGACGCCGGGATCGCGCTGCACTACGGCGACCCGCTGGGCGAGCAGCGCCGGGCCGCCGAGGAGGCCGGGCTGCTGGACCTGGGCAACCGGGACGTGCTGCAGGTGCCGGGCGAGGACCGGCTCGGCTGGCTGCACGCGATCTGCTCCCAGCACCTGGCGGGGCTGTCCGACGGCGCGTCCACCGAGGCCCTGGTGCTCTCCCCGACCGGGCACGTGGAGCAGCACTGGCAGCTCACCGAGCTCGGCGGCCGGGTCTGGCTCGACACAGAGCCGGGCGCGGCCGACGAGGTGCTGGCGTACCTGCTGAAGATGCGGTTCCTCAAGCGGGTCGAGCCGGTGGTGGTCACCGCGGACTTCGGCATGCTGGCGGTGACCGGCCCGGCCGGTGCCGAGGTGCTCGGCCGGGCCGGGCTGCCGGTGCCGGACGCCGCCGCGCTGGCCCTGCCCGGTGGCGGGCTGATCCGCCGGCTGGGCGGCCGGTACGAGCTGATCGTGCCCCGGTCCGAACTGGCTGCCGTGGCCGCCGCGGTGCGGGACTCGGGGGCGTCCCCCGCCGGTGCCTGGCCGGCTGCCGCGCTGCGGGTGACGGCCCGGCGACCGCGGCTCGGCGTGGACACCGACCACCGGACGCTGCCGCACGAGGCCGGCTGGATTCACGTCGCCGTGCACCTGGACAAGGGCTGCTACCGCGGCCAGGAAACGGTGGCCCGGGTGCAGAACCTCGGCAAGCCGCCCCGCCGGCTGGTGCTGCTGCACCTGTCCGGCGACAGCGAGCAGCTGCCCGCGGCCGGCAGCCCGGTCGAGCGGGACGGCCGCCAGGTCGGGTTCGTCGGCACCGCGGTGCAGCACTACGAGTACGGGCCGGTGGCGCTGGCCATCGTCAAGCGGGCGGTCGGCCCCGACGACCGGCTGGTGGTGGCCGGCCACACCGCCGCGCTCGATCCGGCCGATGCCGAGGCGGAGCTGCCGACCGGCTTCGCGGGCCGGGCCCGGCCGCCGGCCCGACCCGGCGGCCGGGTCACCGGACCTGCCGCCGGGCCAGCACCGCCGCTCGGGCCCACCGCTCGGAGTGGCGGGCAGCCAGCACCGCGACCGCGATCGCCGGCAGCGTCGCCGCGCCGGCGTGGGTGAACTCCAGCGTGAGCACCACCGCGGTGACCGGCGCGCGCTGGGTGACGGCCAGCATCGCGGCCGCGCCGACGAGGGCGTAGGCGGTCGCGCTGCCGCCGGGCCACAGCTGCGACCAGGCGTCGCCGGCCAGCAGCCCGAGGGCCGCACCGGTGGAGAAGGCCGGGGTCAGCAGGCCGCCGATCGCGCCGCTGCCCAGGCAGGCGCCGGTGGCGACCGGCTTGAGCAGCACCAGCGCCACGGCCAGGCCGACCGGCAGCGCGCCGGGCAGGGCGAGCTGGGCCAGCGCCTTGCCGTTGCCGAGCAGTGCGGGATAGCCGATCGCCAGGGCGCCGAGCGCGGCGAAGGTGGCCGGCACCGTCACGGCCACCGGCCAGCCGGCCGGGGCGTGCGTCCGGGCGAGGGTCATCGCCGCCCGGAAGGCGCCGCCGGCCACCCCGGCCACCGGGCCGATCAGCAGCGCCGCGACCAGCACCGCGAGGTCGAACGACGGCGCGCCCACCCGGTAGATCGGCGCGGTGCCCAGGAACGGCCAGCCGGTCACGGTGGCGACGGCCGAGCTGACCACCGCGGCCGCGACCGCGTCCGGGGCCAGCGTGCCGAGCAGCAACTCTAGGGTGAACGCGACCCCGCCCAGCGGAACGTTGTAGACCGCGGCCAGGCCGGCGCCGGCCCCGGCCGCGAGCAGCATCCGCCGCTGCCGTTCGTCCAGCCCCAGCCGCCCCCCCGCCACCCCGCCGAGGGCCGCGCCGATCTGGCGGGGCGCCCCCTCCCGTCCCAGCGACGCGCCGGCGCCGACCGCGACGATCTGCAGGACCGCGTCGACCGCCGTCGCCAGGACCGGCAGCCGGGGCCGGGCCGCGGCCAGCGCGCCGGTCACCGAGATGCCGGGCGTGTCCGGGTGCCGCCGCAGCCAGCGCCGGTGCAGCGCCCAGCCCGGACCGGCGATCGCGCCGCCGGCGGCCAGGGCCAGCACCCGCCGCCGCGGCGAGGCATGCCGCACCCCGGTCAGGAAGGTGTTCTCGGTGTAGCCGAAGGCCAGGTGCTGAACCGCGTGCAGCAGCACGGTGAGGGCCACCGCACCGAGCCCGGCGGCGAGGCCGGTCAGTGCGGCAGCCAGCAGCAGCCGGCTGGTGACGCGGTGCTGCGGCAGCCGGCCGGCTCGTACCCCTAACAGTTCTGCCACAGAACTAAATCGTACCCGCGTACGGTGAGCAGGCCGACCACCGAGCCGAGGGGAGTGCCGTGCCGACGACCGGTGTCGACGCGTGGCAGCTGACCGAGCTGGTGACCCGGCTGCGGCGGGTGCTGCGCGCGAGCATCCGCAGCGAGTACCCGTGGGAGGCGCTGCCGATGGCCCAGGTGGAGCTGCTGCAGCGGTTGCGCGAGGAGCCCGGCCTGCGGCTGAACGACCTGGCCGCCCGGCACCGGCTGGCCAACAACACCGTCAGCGTGCTGGTGCAGCAATTGGTGACCGCCGGGCTGGTGGCGCGCGGCCCGCATCCGGACGACCGCCGGGCGGTGCAGTTGACCCTCACCGACGACGGCGCCCGGATGCTCGCCGACTGGCAGGCCGCGCACGAACGGCGGCTGGCGGCCGCGCTCGGCCGGCTGGTGTCGGCGGACCGGCAGGCCATCCAGGCGGCGATGCCCGCCCTCGGCCGGCTGGTCGACGCGCTGGAGGGCGAGGAACAGCCCTGACCCGCGCCGGGCCTCCCGGTCGGTGGCTAGGCCGACGGGGCCTGCTGCGGGCCGTGCCCGGCGAAGTCCTTGGCCCGGATCAGCGCGAACGCGAGCACCCCGGCGACGAAGCTGATGATCGCCGCCACCAGCAGGATCTCGTTCAGCGCGGTGGTGAAGCTGCCCCGGACCACCTCGGCCAGCGCGCCCCGCTGCTGGACCGGCACCGTGCCGAAGAGCTGCCGGGCGCCGCCGTTGCGCAGCGCGTCCGAGATCGCCCCGCTGTGCGGCGCGAACGGGGTGCCCGCCGCCTCGTGCGTCACCGCGCTGGCCAACCGGTTGCTGAACAGGGTGCCCAGCAGCGCGATTCCGGTGGCGATGCCGACCTGGCGGAAGGTCGAGTTGATGCCGGAGGCCATCCCGGACCGCTGCGGCTCGACCACGCCGACCGCGGTGGAGGCCAGCGGCGGGTTGATGAAGCCCACCCCGATGCCGCCGACGATCATGCCCGGGATCAGGTGGGTCCAGGACGAGCTCGCGGTCAGGCCGCGCATCAGCAGCAGCCCGATGCCGGCCACGATCAGGCCGGGGCCGATCAGCGCGCGGACCGGCACCCGCGAGGTGAGCCGGCCGGCCAGCCCGCTGGTGACCAGGATGCCCCCGGAGAGCACCAGCAGCCGCAGGCCGGTCTGCAGCGCGCTGTAGCCGAGCACGTCCTGCAGGTACAGCACCAGGTAGAGCAGGGTGGAGAAGATGCCGGCCGAGACGCCGAACGCCGCGATGTCACCGCCGGCGAAGGTCGGCAGCCGGAACAGCCGCAGGTCGAACATCGGGTGCGCGCCGCGCGTCTCGACGACCAGGAACAGCGCCAGCAGCACCGCCGCCGCGACGAAGCAGCCGATCACGGTGGCGCTGCCGAAGCTGCTGCGGCCGGACTCGATCAGCGCGTAGACCAGGCTGGCCAGCGCGGCGGAGAACAGCACGAAACCGAGCCAGTCCGGCCGGCGGGCGTGGTCGTTGCGCGACTCCTGCACCCGGGCCACGGTGAGCCCCAGCGCGATCGCGCCGACCGGCAGGTTGACGAAGAAGATCCATCGCCAGGACAGCCCCGACACCAGCGCGCCACCGACGATCGGGCCGACCGCCACCGCGACACCGGTGATCGCGCCCCAGATGCCGAAGGCCACCCCGCGGTCCTTGCCGTGGAAGGCGTTGGCCAGCAGGGCCAGCGACACCGAGAACACCACGGCCCCGCCGATCCCCTGCAGGCCCCGGGAGAGCTCCAGCATGATCGAGGACCGCGCCGCGCCACAGAGCGCGGAGGCCAGGGTGAAGAGCGTCAGCCCGATCAGGTAGAGCCGCCGCCGGCCGAACTGGTCGGCGAGCGACCCCGCGGTGAGCAGCAGCGCGGCGAGGGTCAGCGCGTACGCATCGACCACCCACTGCAGGTCGGAGAAGGTGGAGTGCAGCGACGTCTGGATGTCGGGCAGCGCGACGTTGACGATGGTGATGTCGAGCAGCAGCATGAACGTGCCGAGGCAGACCGCGGCCAGCGTCCACCACTTCGGATCGGCACCCGGGGTCCGGGGACTCTCGGCGGCAGGGGCCTGCTTCGCGACCGTCATGCTGGCGACCTTACCGGGCAGATATGCGTCCGGACACGTGCTCGGACGAAGCAGCGGGCCGATACCCGGACAGCTCGGATCCGCCGGTCATCGGGTGTGCTTCGCCCGGCCGCCCGGCGGCTTCGAACCGGACCGGTGCCTCGAACCGGGCCCGCCGCGCGGCCCGGCGCAGCGCCGCGAGCACGGCCGGCCCGGCGAGCAGGATGCACACCAGGTTGGTCACCGCGCGCCCGGTGTCCCAGCCGAGCGAGGTGGTCGCGTCGTAGACCAGGTAGCGGTGCCACTGCTCGGCGAACGGCAGGCCGGGCAGGTAGCTGATCGAGCTGTGCGGATCGACCGAGAAGGGCCAGGTCGACAGGTTCAGCAGGAAGCCGAACAGGTAGCCCGACAGCGCGCCGTAGCCGGCCAGCATCGCCAGCTCCGCCCGGCCGCGCAGCCTGGGCAGCAGCCCGGCCAGCAGGCCGACGAACGCGCAGCCGAACATCTGATACGGCAGCCACGGGCCGACCCCGCCGGTGATGAGGGCGGAGGCGAACAGCGACGTGCAGCCCAGGCTGAAGCCGAACCCGGCGCCGAACACCCGCCCGGCCAGCACCAGCACGAAGAACACCGTCTCGACGCCGGCGGTTCCGGCGCCCAGCGGCCGCAACGCGGCACCGACCGCGGCGAGCACACCGAGCATCGCCAGGGCCTTGGCATCGATGCCGCCGTCGGCGATCTCGGCGAAGAGCACCGCCAGCACCAGCACCAGCAGCACGCCGAAGACCAGCGGCGGCGCGTAGTTGCTGCCGAACCGGCCCGGCACCACCACGAACGGCCAGACGAACGCGACCACCCCGACGAAGCAGGCCAGCGCCATCACCAGCATCGCCCGCGGCCGGAGCCGGATGGCCGTCATCGGCCGGCCCCGGTGAGCGCCGCCTCGACCTGGCCGACGGTCAGGAACCGCAGCGGGCTGAGGATCTTCGCGGTCTGCGGCGCGAAGGCCGGCGAGGCGACGATCACCTCGCCGGTGGGACCGTCCGCGACCAGCTCACCGTCGGCCAGCACCAGCACCCGGTCCGCCGCGGTGGCGACGAATTCCACGTCATGGGTGGAGATCAGCACGCTGTGCCCGGCCGCGGCCAGCTCGGTGAGGATGCCGAGCAGCGCGTGCTTGGCGCGGTAGTCCAGCCCCCGGGTCGGCTCGTCCAGCAGCAGCACGGCCGGGTCGGCGGCGAGCTGGATGGCCAGCACCAGGGCGAGCTTCTGGCCCTCGGACAGGTCCCGGGGGTGCTGGCCGTCGCCGATGCCCGGCGCCAGCCGATCGAGAATCTGCCGCGCGGTGCGGGGTGTCCGGTCCGACTCGCGGTCCGCCTGGCTGAGTTCGGCGGCGACCGTGTCCAGGTAGAGCAGGTCGGTCGGGGTCTGCGGCACCAGGCCGACCAGCCGGCGTGCCTCCGCGGCCGGCACCCGGTGCGGATCCACCCCGCGGACGGCGACGGCCCCGCCCTGCCGCGGCCCGCTGCCCTGCAGCGCCCAGAGCAGCGACGACTTGCCCGAGCCGTTGCGCCCCATCAGCGCGGCGATCTCGCCCGGCCGCAGCGCCAGGTCGACCTCGCGGACCGCGACCAGGTCGCCGAAGCGCACCAGCAGCTTGCGGGTCGACAGCGATTCACCTTGAAAGATCTGGGGGTTCTCGACCGGCTCGCTGCCGGCCAGCCGGTCCCGCAGTGGCCCGGCCACCCGGCGGGCGTCGCGGACCGAGAGCGGCAGTGGTTGCCAGCCGGCCAGCCGGCCCAGGTCGACGACCGGAGGGGCGACGCTCGCCGTCCGGAAGATCTCGGCGGGCGGGCCGTCGGTCACCGTGCCGTCGCCGGCCAGGTGCACCACCCGGTCGGCGTACTGCACCACCCGTTCCAGCCGGTGTTCGGCCAGCAGCACGGTGATGCCCAGGTCGTGCACCAGCCGGGTGATCGCGGCCAGCACCTCCTCGGCGGCGGTCGGGTCGAGGGCGGAGGTCGGCTCGTCCAGCACCAGCACCCGCGGGTGCGCGGTCAGCACCGAGCCGATCGCCACCCGCTGCTGCTGGCCGCCGGAGAGCTCGATCAGCGGCCGGGACCGCAGCTCGGCCAGGCCCAGCAGGTCGAGGGTCTCCTCCACCCGCTTGCGCATCACCTCGCCCGGGACGGCGAGCTGCTCCATGCCGTAGGCGAGCTCCTCCTCGACGGTGTCGGTGACGAAGCCGGCCAGCGGGTCCTGCCCGACCACGCCGACCAGCTCGGCCAGCTCCCGGGGCTTGTGGTGCGCGGTGTCGCGGCCGGCCACGGTCACCCGGCCGGCCAGCGTGCCGCCGGTGAAGTGCGGCACCAGGCCGTTCACCGCGCCGAGCAGGCTGGACTTGCCGGCCCCGGTCGGCCCGACCACCAGGCACAGCTCACCCTCGCCGATGTCCAGGCTGACCTCGCGCAGCACCGGGCCGGCCGCCTGGTCGTAGGTCACCGTCACCCGGTCGAAGCTGATCATGCCGCCACCACCGTACGGGCCAGGGCGCGGGCCGGAACGGGCGGCGGCGCGGCCACCCCGGGCAGCGCCGCGAGCAGCAGCCCGGCCGCGGGCAGCACCGGCAGCGGCGGCCAGGCCAGCGGGTAGAACGACGGGTTCACCGCGTCCGGGTGGCGCGCCGCGCCCAGCACCAGCAGCACGGCGCAGGCCAGCCCGCTGCCGGTCACCAGCCACTCCGGCAGCAACCACGGGTCGGGCCGGTAGCTGGTGCGCCGGACCCGCCGGCCGCCGGCCAGCAGGCCGCCGCAGCAGAGCACCCCGCCGGCCAGCAGGACCGGCAGCCCGAACGCGCCGGGCAGCGTGCTGTCGAGCAGGCCGTACATGCCGGCCGCGAGCCCGAGCATGCCGAGCAGCAGCAGCCCGGCGGTGAGCCGGCGGCTGGCGCGGGTGGCCGTCCCGGCCCGGCCGTAGCCCCGGGAGTCCATCGCGGCGGCCAGCCGCAGCGAGCGCTCCAGCGCGTCCTGCAGGACGGGCACCGCGATGCCGCGCAGCGCGTGGAACCCGCTGCCCCGGCTGGCCCGCAGCCGGCGGGCGCGCCGGATCCGCTGCGCGCTCTCGATCAGCTGCGGCGCGACGCTGATCGAGACCGTCACCGCGACGCCGAGCTCGTACAGCGCGCCGGGCAGCACCCGCAGCGCCCGCTTCGGGTTGGCCAGCGAGTTCGCCGCGCCGACGCAGCACAGGATGCAGGCCAGCCGCAGGCCGTCCACCGCCGCGGCCAGCGTCCCCTCCAGCGACACCGGGCCGCCGAG
>DATJNU010000185.1:0-22618 GCA_035507775.1 Jatrophihabitans sp. | reverse complement strand
TTCTCCGACGGCGGTGGCAAGGTGTCGTCTTGCCCATGGAGCATGGCTGTCAACTCCTCGCTCAGCAGATCCATGCTCCAGCCGTCGGCAGCAATGTGGTGCTTGCCGATCAGCAGCGTGCGCGCACCAGGCCGCTCGGCCAGCACCGCCCGGTAGGGCCGCTCGGATCTCAGGTCGAACGGAGTGTCCCTCAGCCGATCGGAGACCTCCTGGACGGCTTCGGCCGACTCGAGTGCCACCACTTCGAAGCCCAGTGGCAGCTCCTCGATCCGGCGCAACGTCTGCGTCGGATGTTCCGGATCGGACACGTCGTAGGTCGTACGGAGCGAGCCATGTCGTTCTGCCAACCGGTTGAGCGCGGCCCGGACCTGCGCCACACCGGCCTCCGCCGGAACGTCGACGGTGAAGACCCAATTCGCTTCCTGCCACCGGGATCGCGGCAGCGCGTCGATATCGCGCCATACCGCCATCTGCCCGAAGGTCAGGGGTGCGGGTCCATACTCTTCGCTCATGCTTCCTGCCTTCGATCATCAATCGCCAACGGCCGGCTGCGGGTAGGCACCACAAACCACAGCACCAGCACCAGACCGAGTGCCAAGGAGGGCGACGCTGGCGCCGACCCACCCTGCTGCGCTCACAGCTTCGATGCGATCGTGACGCGCTGAATCTGGCTGGTCCCCTCGATGATCTGCAGAAGTTTCGCTTCCCGCATCCACCGCTCCACCGGGTTGTCGCAGTCGTAGCCATAGGCGCCGAGCACCTGGACGGCATCGGTTGTGACCCGCATCGCGGTCTCAGTGGCGAACAACTTGGCCTGCGCCACGAGGAGACTGCTGTCGCGGTCGGACTCGTTGTGGCTTGCTGCGTGCCGCAATAGTTGCCGCGCGGCAGCCGTGGACGTCGCCATGTCGGCCAGCAAGGCGGAGATGCCCTGGAACTGGAAGACCGGCCGGCCGAACTGCACCCGCTTCTTGGCGTACCGCACGCTATGGTCCACTGCTGCAAGCGACAAGCCGGTGGCACACGCGGCAATCCCCAGACGTCCCAGGAAAAATACCGAGGAAGCTACGAGCATGCCGCGATTCAGCCGACCGATCAGCCGCCAGGGCTCGACCCGCACGTTGTCGAAGGTGATGGGGGCGGTGGGCAAGGACCGAGCACCCATCTTGCGCATCGGCGCACCTACCCGCACTCCCGGTGTATCGGCGTGCACCAGGAAGCAACTGACGCCGCCCAATCCTGCATCGCTGGTACGGGCATAGACGTTGAGGAAACTTGCCACCCCGGCCTGACCGACGAAGGCCTTGTGGCCGTCGATCACCCAGCCGTCACCATCCCGGGTTGCAGTGGTCTCGAGGTGGGAGAGGTCCGAGCCGCTCGCGGGTTCGGAGAAACAGTTGGCCCCCACCCACTCACCAGTGATTGCCCTGGGTAGGTACTCCTCCTGCAACTGCGGCGTGCCGTGTTTTGCCAGCCCGATGGCCGTCAGGCACTGCAGCTGGACGATCTCGGCCAACGACACCCAGCCGCCGGCGATGGACTCGATCAGCTCGACGAAGACCGCAGGCGTGCTCGCAGTGCCGTATGGCGGCGGCAGCCCTGCCTTGACCACGCCGAGCGCGGTCAACCGGCGGAAGTGTTCCCATGGGAACTCCGCAGCGTCCTCCAGACGCGGTGCTGCCTCAGCGAATTCCGCCTGCTGGGATGCGACCTCGGCCAGTAGCTCGCTCGGAGGCACGTCTTGTTCGAACGCGGTCATCGCCCCACCTCCATCCAGTTGGCAGCTGCAGGCTCGGCTGCAAGAACCCGATTCATGCAGTGATCCCAGTAGGACTTGATCGACAGATCAGCGAAGTTGAAGTCGCGCTTCGCCTCGATGTCGGTGTCGGTCGAGGTGTGATACCCGCCAGGGACGCGCTCTGCCATCAGCTGCAACCTGCAGGCCCGCTCCAGCAGGTGTGCGAAAACGCAGGTGTGCCGGACCGACTTGCCCACGATCACACCACCGTGATTACGCAGCAGCGCAGCTGGTGCGTCAGCCAGGGTGGCGGCCACGGCCGTCGCGATCATCAGGTCGAGAATGGTCTGGCTGGTCTGGGTGAAACGGGGAAGCCGGCCCTGGAAGTAGGCACCATCGTGGGACAAGGCCCGCAGCGGTAGGTCGGTCGCCCCGAAGACCAGCGTGTGTGGCGCATGGCTGTGCACGATGCTGTTGACGTCCGGTCGGGCCAGATAGATAGCCTGATGCAGCACCAACTCCGGCGGCGCGTCGCGGGGCGGGTTCTCAGCCGGGTCGACCGGGGCAAGCACAACCGAGTCGGGTGTGCACTCGTCGAAGCCGGCCAGGGCGCCCTTGATCAGCAACCGGTCGCTGCCCGGCAGTCGGGCCGAAATCTGGCCCTGGTTGAAGTCGTCGTGTCCGCCGTGGCTGAGTGACCTGGCCGCGATGGCGAGCATGCCGGTCAACCGTCGCTCGGCCGATGAGAGCCCCCGCGGACCGGATGGCATGCCGGTCATGCCTCGAGCAGCATCTGATCGAGCAACGTGTTGAACCGGACCAGGCCCGGGGCCGCCGCGGCCGCGTGTCCCAGCGCCAGCATCGCGCCTGCAGCGGCTGCACGTAGATCGCGTACGTCGTGGTGCACGGATAGCGACTCGTTTGCCCAGTCGAGCCGGAGGGTGTGCTCGCTGACCGCATGACCCGATCGCAACGACACGATCTCGCTGGTCGCGGCACCCGAATGAGCCGCCCACTCCTCGGCTAGTTCGGTGGCGCTGGCACTGGGACGGTGCTGTTTCGTTCTGGGATGCCGTTCCCACACCGAAGCATCGAAAGTCGTGTCGAGTTGCCGGGCGGTGTACGCGAGCCAGCGTGTGATCCGCAGGTGCAGCCAATGCCCCATGCTCAGGTTCGTGGCCAGGACCACCGGCACGATGTCAGCCAACTGCTCAAGTGAGGCCCGGGCGGCAGCGGTTACTCCAGAGACCGCGTAGACGAGACCGGCACCGTTACGTCGGCAAAACTCCACCGTTGCGGGCAGGCCTGCTGCCCCGCCTGCGTCGAGTACCAGTGTCGCCGGGCCTGCTTCCGGCCATGGATCAGCCGCCTGCTTGCTCAGCACGGTAATCCCCCGACATCGACACTCAGCCATCACCGCGCTACCCAGCCGCCCCATGCCACCGACCACGATCACCGTCGGCCCGGCCTGGAGGCTAGGCAAGTTCGGTTTCCACGTAGCGGGCGATGCCGGCGACGGTGCGCATGAACGTGATGTCCTGCTCGAGGTCGACGTAGACGCCCATCGTGTTCTCGATCGCGTCCACCAACTGGAGGAAGCCCAGCGAAGTCAGTCCACGCTCCTGGAGGTCGGTGCCGGGATCGAGGGCCGCCGCGGCACTGATGAGGCCGTCGGTCGCGCGCTCGACCAGTGCGGCGATCTCGACCTGAAGCGATGAGGTGGTCGTCATTGCGTCGGTTCTCCCTTGATCAGTTCGTCCTTCAGACCCGCATGCCGGTGCCGGAGCAGTTGAACGACCTCGGCGGCAGCGACCTTGCCCGAGCCGGAGCGCGGCAGGCGAGGTACCACCGCGACAAGCGTTGGCCGCATGTGGGAGGCGAGTCGGGTGGCGCAGTGCATCCGTACGGAGTCTTCGGTCAGGGCGAGTTCCGATTGCACCAGAGCAGCCACAATGTCCTCACCGGAGTGAAGTGAGAGCCCCAGGACGTGCGCTTCCGCGATCGCCGGGTGATCCAGCAGCACCTGCCGGATGTGCTCGGGTGACACCTTCTTGCCACCCACATTGATGTAGGCGGTGTTGCGGCCGGTCAGCTCCAGCCGGCCGGCCACCAGCCGACCTCGATCGCCGGTGCGGTAGTAGCCATCCGGCGTGAGCCGCTGCGCCAACAGATCCGGATGATTCAGGTACCGCGAACCCATCGAGGTGCTGTGCACCAGCAGCTCGCCCGGGCCATCATCAGCAGGGTCGGCAACAGTGATAGTGACTCCCGCCAGTGGTCGGCCCTGCTGGCCTTCGATCCACGGTTCGTTGTTGATCGTGAGCGGGCCGGCTTCGGCGATACCGTAGTAGTCGCCCACCGGAATGCCGTGCCGGTCGCGCATATCTGCAGCAATAACGAGATCCAGGCGGGCGGCGGAAGACAGTGCCGCTCGTAGCTCTGCCACACCTGCCAGAGCACCGGGACGCCGGCTGAGACCTGCGTACAGCGCAGGAAAGCCGACCAACACGTGAGGTCGCGCTTGTTCCAGGTACCTGGCCACATAACCGGCGCTGGGCTGGGCCCGTGGCAGCCACAGCGTGGCACCGGCGAGCAGCCCGGGGATCAGGCTCGTGTTGAAGGCCAGTCCGTTGTAGAGCCCGGCGAAGCAGAGGACTCGATCACCGGCCGCTAGGCCGCTGCCCCCCTGCCACGCCCGCGCGGCATTGAGGACGGCAGTGCCGCTGAACTCGATGCAGGCCGGCGTACGAGTACTGCCCGAGGTGAATCGGCACACCTCAGTGGTGGCCAGCACCCTGGGCCGATCACCGGCGGCGCGGGGCAGTCGGGTGCTATTCAGAGCGGTTCCGCCGGCGTGACCGCCGGTGTCGTCGAGAATGAGATCGATACCACACGAGGTCAGTAGATTGTCGCGCTCAGCCTTGGCCAGCGCGGGATCCAGCAGGAAGGGCACCGCGCCGGCCATCAGTACGCCGAGCAGGCTCGCCACATAGCTCGCCGAGTTCGAAGCGCAGATCAGCACGTGTGGCCGCGGTCCGGGCGGGAGCCCGGCGCCGTCCAACTGCCGGCCCACCTGGCGGGCACGCTCAAGCAGACTTCGATAGCTGAGTCGCTCCCGGCCGTCTTCGATCGCAATTGCCGAACCGTTCTCCACCAGGGAGTCTTCCAGCGCCCGAGTGAGCTCCGTCGTTTCTGGCACCGGGCCGTCACCGCTCTCCGTGGGCCACGGCAGGCGCGTCCCGGTCCAGCTTCGGCACGCTGACAGCCGCCTCATTTCCCAGCGCGGCCAGGTAGAGCAACTCGTGATCCTTGGGCAGCCCGGCCAGCTCCGCCCAGCGGACTGGGTCGAATCCACCGATCGTCGTGATACCGACACCCGCTCGGGACGCCCCCAGATACATCAGCTGGCCACCGGCCCCGGCTCGGAAGAGGGCTTCCTCGAACTCGGCACGGCCGTGGTAGAGCAGCCTGCTCCGGGACGCCGTCACAAGCACGAATGCCTGCGCCTCCCGCAGCTGTTGCTGTCCCATGCAGGCCGCTGCGATGGCCGCCCTATCGGTTCGGCGGGCTGTCACCACGCGGCCGTACCGGCCGAGCAGCCGATCCAACGTGATGTCGGAGTCGACCGGATCCGCGACGAATACGGTGACTTCCATGGCAGAGGCACCACCTGGCTGCAGGTTCATCGGCAGCTCGGTACCCAATGCCGATAGGGGAGCCTTGATTTGCTCGGCGTCAAGCGGCCGGCCGTCGAAGCTCCGGGCCGACCTGCGCATCGCCGAGGCCCGGCTCCATCGGCCTGCCAGCCGCAGGTTCTGCTGACCCTCGCTCGGCAGGCCGGTGTGCAGCAACGTTTCACCAACTGCCGGACCGGCTGATGCCGCCGGGCTCACCCGCTCCCCGAGGAGCGACCAGCAGGTGGCTTCGAGAAGGTCACGTGCAAGCGGCTTTGCCGGAATCGCCGGAGCATGGGGTTTGATCGCCTCGACGGTCGTGCTGCTCGTCGTGAACTCGCCGCGGACACTGACTACGCCGGCCAGCTCGTGGTACGGAGCGTGCCCGCTGAGCAGGTTTTCGACCTCATAGCCGCCACAGTTCAGCCTGAGCCACGCTGTTCCGCGCTCTAGCGCGATACCGAGCAGGTTCACCAGCGCATGTGCTGCATCCAGACGGCTGTAGAGGTAACCCCGCGGGCCGTACTTTCGGATCGACATCCACGGCCGGTTAAGCAGCAGCAGGTGGGCGACACCTTCGTCGGCGGCCGGATGAAGCGCCTGCGCCAGTCCGGAGGTCAAAGCCTTTTCGACCGGGACGTCAGAAACCCGTCCGTCGCTGCTGACCTGAAACAGTGACCACCCGGTAGAGAGGCCGCCGTGTTCCTCATTGGCCAAAACCATCGTGGTGTAGGGAAATATGGCGCCAGCGGACGGCACGCGACGCTGACCGCTCGGCCCTGGCAGGTACAGGGCGTCCGTGACTATCTCGATGGCGCTGGTCAATGCGGCGCTGCGTACGTTGCGAGTTGGCGAAGGCAAGGTGCCGCGCAGGTCGTTCATCGCTTGCCAGGCTTCGGCCAGCGAGTCGAACCAGGGAGCCGTAGCGGCGGCGCTGGGTGATGCTGCTCGCCGCTGTCCGATCAGCGTCATGGGTTGAACCCGCAGGCCAGGGCCTGCGCGGGGAATGGCTGCTCATCGACTCGGGAGCTGCCCGAGGTAACCCCGGCCCTGGGGTGGTGCCAAGTCACGGGGAACTCTCCTGTCTGGTCCACAAAACGTCGTTGGGGCTTGTGTGCAAACGCGTGGCTGGGAGTAGCAATCTTGGCCTGAACGGATATTCCAGTCAATAGACGAATTGAAGTTTTTCCGTGCATACCTACACCGTTCGCCTCAATGGCCGGGCGGTCAGCCGGCGGGCGCCGAAGCAGGCCTGAAGCGGTCCGGTCTATGCCCTCGTGGCGGCCTCGGATATCGACGCCGTGCACGCCGCCCGGGAGGTTCGGCCGGCGTCGTACGCCTGACCGCGCGAACGGCATGGCTGCCGGCCTTGCGTGAGAGCGTTGGGGTCGAGCTTCGAGCCCGCTGCTTAGATGGAGAGCATGAATGCCGTCGCCAGCAGCCCCGGACGCCGCCGATGAGGATCGGGGTCTTCGACTCGGGCATCGGCGGCCGGAGCGTGGCGAATGCGGTCGAGGCGGCGTTGCCCGATGCGGACGTGCTGTTCCGGCACGACACCGCCGAGCACTTTCCGTACGCGACCAAATCGCCCGATGAGATCTACGAATTCGTGCTGCCGATCTTCGACGAGCTGGTGGCCGCCGGCTGCGAGGCGATCGTGATCGCCTGCAACACCGTCAGCACCACCCTGGTCGGCCGGCTGCGCGAGGTGTTCGGCATTCCGCTGGTCGCCCTGGAGCCGATGGTGAAACCGGCCGCGGAACTGTCGACGAGCGGGGTGGTCGCGATCTGCGCGACGCCCACCACCCTGGCCAGCGCTCGGTACGCCTGGCTGAAGGAGACCTACGGCAACGGCTGCGCCTTCCTCGAACCGGATTGCTCCGACTGGTCCTACCTCATCGAGCACAACCGGATGAACGAGGAACGCATCCGCGAGGGCATCGAGCCCGCCCTGGCTGCCGGCGCCGACGTGATCGTCCTCGGCTGCACCCACTACCACTGGATCGAGGAGGAGATCGACCAGATCGCTGCCGGCCGGGCCAGGGTCCTGCAGCCGGAGAGCGCCGTGGTCGCCCAGCTCAAGCGGGTGCTGCAGCTGAGCTGACCCGGCGGCCTCCGGATCGCCGGGTCAGCCGTTGGTGCCGACCTGGTCGCGATACTGGTTCTGGCACTGCTGCACCTGCTGCTGGTTGCTGCCGGCATCCTTGAGGCAGCTGCGCAGGTTCTTGCCGGCCGGCGAGTTCAGGATCGACACGCCGACCGCGATCAGCACGACCGACAGCAGCAGGCCGATCACGCCGGTCACGATGCCGCTGATCGCGCGGCCGCGTCCGAGACCGGTGAGACGGGCCCGGCGGGCGGCGATCGCGCCGAAGATGATCGCCAGCAGGCCGAGCAGCACGCCACCCCAGACCGTCCAGCAGGTCAGGACCGCCAGGATGCCCAGCACCATCGCGGCGGTGGCCATCCCGCTGCCGCCCGTCGCGACCGGTGCGGGCTGCTGGTGGGCCGGCGCCTGATAGGCAGGCATTTCCTGGGTCATGTCAGTTCCCCCGAATCTGTGCGGTACCCGCACGGTTCGGCGGGTACCGCACAGCCTGCCCAGCGTGTGCCGGGGCTAAACCGGCTCAGCCCTCGCGCATCGGCACCCGGACGTCCCGCTCGGCGGCGACCTCCTCGGCGCGCGGGTAGCCGGCGTCCACGTGCCGGATCACCCCCATGCCCGGGTCGTTCGTCAGGACCCGTTCGAGCTTCTGCGCCGCGAGTTCCGTGCCGTCGGCGACCGAGACCTGGCCTGCGTGGATGGACCGGCCGATGCCGACGCCGCCACCGTGGTGCAGCGACACCCAGGACGCACCGCTGGCGACGTTCACCATGGCGTTCAGCAGCGGCCAGTCCGCGATCGCGTCCGACCCATCGGCCATCGCCTCGGTCTCCCGGTACGGCGAGGCCACCGAGCCGCAGTCCAGGTGGTCGCGGCCGATCACGATCGGCGCGGAGAGCTCACCGCTGGCCACCAGCTTGTTGAACTCCAGCCCCGCGCGGTCCCGTTCGCCGTAGCCGAGCCAGCAGATCCGGGCCGGCAGCCCCTGGAAGTGCACCCGCTCCTGGGCCATCGTGATCCACCGGTGCAGTGACTCGTGCTCGGGGAAGAGATCGAGAATCGCCTTGTCGGTGCGGGCGATGTCTTTGGCGTCACCGGACAGCGCCGCCCACCGGAACGGGCCCTTGCCCTCGCAGAACAGCGGCCGGATGTAGGCCGGGACGAAGCCGGGAAACGCGAACGCCCTGGAATAACCGGCCAGTTGTGCCTCGCCACGGATCGAGTTGCCGTAGTCGAAGACCTCGGCGCCCGCGTCCTGGAAACCGACCATCGCCTCCACGTGCCGGGCCATCGAGGCCCGCGCCCGGCCGGTGAACTCCTCCGGCTTGCGGGCCGCGTAGTCCTTCCACTCGTCGAACTCGACGCCGATCGGCAGGTAGGCCAGCGGATCGTGCGCCGAGGTCTGGTCGGTGACGATGTCGATCGGGGCGCTGTTGGCCAGCAGCTGCGGCACGATCGAGGCGGCGTTGCCGAGCAGCCCGATCGACAGCGGCTTGCGCGCGTCCCGGGCCTCGACGGCCAGGTCGAGCGCGTGCTGCAGCGAATTCGCCTGCACGTCCAGGTACCGGTGTTCGATCCGGCGGGTGATCCGGGACTGGTCGCACTCGATGCAGATCGCCACGCCGTCGTTCATGGTCACCGCCAGCGGCTGCGCGCCGCCCATCCCGCCGAGGCCCGCGGTCAGGGTGATGGTGCCGGCGAGCGTCCCGTTGAACTTCTTGGCGGCCACCGCGGCGAACGTCTCGTACGTGCCCTGCAAGATGCCCTGGGTGCCGATGTAGATCCAGGACCCGGCCGTCATCTGGCCGTACATGGTGAGCCCGAGCTTCTCCAGCCGGCGGAACTCCTCCCAGTTGGCCCAGTCGCCGACCAGGTTCGAGTTCGCGATCAGCACCCGCGGCGCCCACTCGTGCGTCTGCAGCACACCGACCGGCCGGCCGGACTGCACCAGCAGGGTCTCGTCCAGCTTCAGCGTGGTCAGGGTGCGCACGATGGCGTCGTAGGAGTTCCAATCCCGGGCGGCCTTGCCGGTGCCGCCGTAGACGACGAGCTCCGCCGGGTGCTCGGCGACCTCCGGGTCGAGGTTGTTCATCAGCATGCGCAGGGGGGCTTCGGTCTGCCAGCCCCGCGCGGTCAGTTCGGTGCCACGGGCGGCGCGTACGGTGCGTGCGGTCGAGGTCATACGGACATGGTGGCTGAGCGCCTGAACGCATGCCAGAGCGGGTCCGCACGGAGGCCCGGCCGTGGTGGTTGCTCGCCCAGCCTGACTCAGTCCGGCTCGACCAGCTCGGCCAGCGACGGCACCAGCCGCTCGGCGATCTCGATGTCGGCGGTCAGGTCCCGGTCGTCCAGCGCGGTTGGCAGGCCGGCGCACCGGGTCACCGCCCGCCGCTGGGCATCGGTCAGCGGCGGGTCGCTGATCCGGACGGCTCGCAGCGCAGCGACCAGCTCGCAGGCCACCAGCAGCCGGTAGCGGGCGGCCGCAGTGAGCAGCTTGCGGGCGCCCAGCGAGGCGAAGCTGGCGGTGTCCTCGATACCGCGGGAGAGCGTGATGCTCTGCGTGGAGGCCGGTGCCGCGGCCGCCCGCAGGTCGCCGAGCGCGGCCGCCGCGACGTACTCGACCACCATCACCCCGGACGCGCCGGGCGTGCCGTCGCCCAGGAACGGCTCCAACCCGGTGTGGTTCGGCTCGCTGACATAGGTCAGCCGGTTCAGGCCGAGCTGGGCGGACTGGATGGCCGCGATCCCGGCCGTGTCGCAGGCCAGCGCGAGGTAACCGGCGTGGAAGCCGCCGTGATGGGCGACCGAGCCGTCGGAGAGGATCGACGGGTTCTCCGAGGGCGCGTTCGCGAACGCCGCGATGGTCTCGCCCAGCGCGCTGAGCGCGTCCAGCAGGCTGCCGTGTGCCTGCGGCAGCGCCCGCAGCCCGTACGGGTCCTGGATCCGCGCCGGCTTGGCCGCGCCGACCAGGCCGCGCATCACCCGGCAGGTGTGCCGGGCACCGGGCATCGGGGTGGCCAGCTCCACCGGTGGCGCGTAGGCCTCGGCGTTGCCCCGCACCGCCGCGAAGCTGAGCGCGGCCACCGCCAGCGCGGCGCGGGTGCTGACCCGGAAGCTGTGCAGCGCCAGCCCGGCGTCCGACAGCGCCGCCGCGTTGCTGGAGATGAACGGCAGCGCGTCGTGCGGGGAGAAGACCAGCTCGTCGCCGCCGGTCAGCAGCGAGCGGGCCTGCAGCGCCAGCGCGGTGGTGGCCAGCGCCGACAGCTCGGCGGTGCCGATCCCGACGAACTCCCGGATGGCCGGCAGCGCGTCGGTGTTGATCATGTCGGCCAGGGCCTGCACCACCTCCAGCCGGACGCCCGCCCCGCCCGCGCAGAGCTGGTTGAGCCGGATCACCAGCATCGCCCGCACCCGGTCGTCGGAGCGGGTCGGGCCGGCCGAGGTGGCGTGGCTGCGCAGCAGCGCCTGGGCGCTGGCGGTGTCCGGCCGGACCTCGACCAGTCGGTTCGCGCCGACGCCGGTGGTCAGCCCGTAGATGGCGCGCTGCTCGCCGGCCAGCAGCGCCTGCTCGTGCGAGCGGAGCACCCGCTGCCGGGCCTCCTCGGTGAGCTCGACCGTGATCGGGCCGGCGCCGGCGGTGGCGACGTCAGCCGCGGTGAGGGACTGACCGTCGATCCGCAGCACGCCTGCCCTCTTCTCTCCCCGGCCTTCGGCATAACGATTTGGACACGGTCCGGTTCCGATGTGCCGTCCCGTGCCAATCCTGGACCACTCCGATGTCTGGTGGGGGCGTTGCCTGGCAATACCTGAATGATGTCGTCAGTGCTCGCGTCGGGTCCCGGCTGTTCGCGGCCCCCGGTCCCGGCCGCGGCCGGAGTGAAACAATGTGGGACGAGGTTGCACCACCGACGCAGTAGCTGGCCAGTCCGTTCAGCTCGGGGCCGCGCAGTCCCGACCGGCAGGGGAGAGACCCGCTCGTGATCCGGTTCGACTCGGTTTCCAAACGCTATCCGGACGGCACCACCGCCGTCGACACGCTCGACCTGACGGCCCCGGCCGGCCAGATCACGGTGCTGGTAGGCCCGTCCGGCTGTGGCAAGACCACCTCGCTGCGCATGGTCAACCGGATGATCGCGCCCACCGAGGGCCGGATCTGGCTGGACGAGAAGGACACCGGCACCCTGAAGCCGCACGAGCTGCGCCGGCAGATGGGGTACGTGATCCAGCACGCCGGGCTGTTCCCGCACCGGACCATCGTCGACAACGTCGCCACCGTCCCCTACCTGCTCGGCTGGGACCGCAAGCGGGCCCGGAGCCGGGCGCTGGAGTTGCTCGAACGGGTCGGCCTGCCTGTGCACTTCGCCAAGCGGTACCCGGCGCAGCTGTCCGGCGGCCAGCAGCAGCGGGTCGGGGTCGCGCGGGCGCTGGCCGCCGACCCACCGGTGATGCTGATGGACGAGCCGTTCAGTGCGGTGGACCCGGTGGTCCGCGCCCAGCTGCAGGAGGAATTCCTGCGGTTGCAGGAAGAACTCGGCAAGACCATCGTCTTCGTGACGCACGACATCGATGAGGCGATCAAGCTCGGCGACCAGGTAGCGGTGATGCGGGCCGGCGGCAAGCTCGCCCAGCTGGCCGCGCCCGGCGAGCTGCTCAGCGAGCCGGCCGACGCCTTCGTGGCCGGTTTCGTCGGCCGCGACCGGGGCTACCGGGCGCTCGGCTTCAGCACCGTGGAGAAGCTGCCGACCCATGAGGAGCAGGCGGTCCAGTTGGGTTCTGCCTTCGGTGGAACGGATAGTCCGGACGGCTGGCAGCTGGTGGTCGACACCGACCGCGCCCCGCAGGGCTGGCTGCGGGCGGCCGAGCTGGCGCCGGGCAGCACGGTCACCGAGCAGCACGTGCACCGCGGCGGCACCCTGGCCGAGCAGGGCGGCAACCTGCGCGCGGCCCTCGACGCCTGCCTGTCCTCGCCGACCGGGCGCGGCGTGGTGGTCGACCAGGACGGCGCGCTGCTGGGCACGGTCACCGCGGCCGAGGTGCTGGCCCTGATCGAGGGGCGCGCCGACCAGAGCTCCGGCACGGTGCGCGGCTGAGGCGATGATCTCCTACTTCCAGCAGCATCAGAGCCAGATCCTGTCCTGGCTGGGCTGGCATGCCCGGCTCTCCGCGCTGCCGTTGCTGTTCGGCCTGATCCTCGCGCTGCCGCTGGGCTGGCTGGCCCGGCGCTACCGGTGGGCCTACCCGCCGCTGGTCGGCATCGCCGGCCTGCTCTACACGATCCCGTCGCTGGCGCTGTTCATCGTGCTGCCGGGCATCCTCAAGACCAAGATCCTCGACCCCACGAACGTGGTCGTCGCGCTGACCATCTACACGGTGGCCCTGCTGGTGCGGGTGGTGGCCGACGGGCTGGCGGCGGTCCCGGAGGACGTGCTGCAGGCCGCCACCGCGATGGGCTATCGCGGTTTCGGCAGGCTGGTCAGGGTGGAACTGCCCATCGCGGTGCCGGTGATCGGCGCCGGGCTGCGGGTGGCCGCGGTCTCGAACGTGAGCCTGGTCTCGGTATCCGCGCTGATCGGGGTGCCGGAACTCGGGCAGCTGTTCACCAACGGCTTCCAGCTCGCCTACCAGACCCCGATCCTGCTCGGCATCGTCCTGTCGGTGCTGCTGGCGCTGGCCTTCGACACCGCGATCCAGCTGTTCACCCGAGCGCTCACCCCGTGGCGAAGGGCGGTGCGGCCGGCATGATCGTGACCGACGTGGCGAACTGGCTCTCCGACCCCGCAAACTGGACCGGGCAGAACGGCGTGCCCACCCGGCTGCTGCAGCACCTGCAGTATTCGCTGGTGGCGCTGGTGATCGCGGCCGTCATCGCGATCCCGCTCGGCCTGCTGATCGGGCACACCCGACGCGGCACGTTCGCGGTGGTCGCCATCGCGAACTCGTTCCGGGCGCTGCCGACGGTCGGCCTGCTCACCTTCTTCTACATCCTGATCTCGCCGCACATCCACGGCACCGGCAACGCCAGCTACTTCATCCCGAGCGAGATCGTGCTGATCCTGCTGGCCATTCCGTCCATGCTGAGCAACACCTACGCCGGCATCGAGAACGTCGACCCGGGCGTGAAGGACGCCGCGGCGGGCATGGGCATGCGCGGCAGCCAGGTGCTCTGGCGGGTGGAACTGCCCAACGCGCTGCCGCTGATCTTCTCCGGCGTGCGCTCCTCGTTCCTGCAGGTGATCGCCACCGCGACGGTGACCGCCTACGTCGGGCTCGGCGGCCTGGGCCGTTACCTGATCGACGGGCTGGCGCAGCAGGACTACCCGCAGATGGCCTCCGGCGCGGTGCTGGTCGCCGTGCTGGCGCTGCTGGTCGACCTGCTGCTGGCGCTGGTGCAGCGCTATGCCGTCTCGCGCGGGGTGACCGGCCGGTACCGGCGCCCGGCGGCCCCGGTGGAGCGGATCACCGCGGAAGCGGCCGCCTGACCGGGGCGCCCGACTACGATGTGAAGCCAACCGACAGGGGAGATAGAGAATGAAGAGCGTACGTGGCGTGACTGCGATCGTGGCCGGTGCCGCGACGCTGATCCTGGCCGCCTGCGGCAGCAGCTCCAACCCGACCTCCACCGGCGGCGGCGCCGGAGCCGGTGGCAGCAAGGCGCCGAGCGACACCATCGTGGTGGGCTCGGCGAACTTCCAGGAGAACGTGGTGCTCGCCGACATCTATGCCGAGGCGCTCAAGGCCAAGGGCGTCAAGGTGTCGACCAAGCTCAACATCGGCAGCCGGGAGACCTACATCCCCGCGCTCAAGGACGGTTCCATCGACCTGATCCCGGAGTACTCCGGCGTGCTGCTGCAGTACTTCGACAAGAGCGCCACCGCGGTGAGCAGCGACGAGGTGCTCGCCGCGCTGCAGAAGGCGGTGACGCCGCCGCTCACCGTGCTGGACCAGTCGCAGGCCCAGGACAAGGACGCGATCGTGGTGACCAAGGCCACCGCGGACAAGTACCACCTGACCTCGATCGCCGACCTGCAGGCGGTGGCCGGCAAGCTGACCCTCGGTGGCCCGCCGGAGTTCGAGACCCGCACCGACGGCGTGCCCGGCCTGAAGAAGGTCTACAACGTCACCTTCAAGACCTTCCGCAAGCTGGACGCGGGTGGCCCGCTGACCGAGAACGGCCTGAAGAACGGACAGATCGACGCCGGCGACATCTTCACCACCGACCCGCTGATCGCCAAGAACGGCTGGGTGGTGCTGGCCGACCCGAAGAACCTCTACACCGCGCAGAACGTGCTGCCGCTGATCAACTCGAGCAAGGCCAGCGACACGGTGAAGAGCGCGCTGAGCGCGGTCTCGGCCAAGCTCACCACCGACGACCTGGTCTCGCTGAACGAGAAGGTGCAGCTCAACAAGCAGGATCCGGACGCCGTCGCCAAGCAGTGGCTGTCCGACGCAGGCCTCGGCTGATGCCGGCGGGCCGGTGACGGACGCGACCGTCGCGGTGCGCCCGATCGGGCACACCGCGACGGACGGCGACCGGCCCGGCCGCGAGGTGCACGAGGTCGTCCTGCAGGCGGGCCTGCTGCGGTGCGCGGTCTGGACCTACGGCGCCAGCCTGATCGAGCTGTGGGCGCCGGACCGCGCGGGCCGGGTGGACAACGTCGCGGTGCGGCTGCCGGCCCTCGCCGACTACGAGCAGCGCGCCGACGACGCCCGGCTGGGCAGCACGATGGGCCGGTACTGCCGGATGGTCGGCGGTGGCCGGCTGATGCTCGACGGCCAGCTGCACGAGCTGGATCGCAACGCCGGGCAGCATCACCTGCACGGCGGCTCCCACGGCTTCGACCGCCAGGTGTGGCGGCTCGTGGCGCACGGCACCGAGCCGGACGCGGCCTTCGCGACGCTGCAGCACGAGTCCGCCGACGGCGACCAGGGCTATCCCGGCGCAGTGGTGGCGCGGGCCACCTACCGGCTGCAGGCAGACGGGATCCTCACCGTCACGTACGAGGCGCGGACGTCTGCGCCCACCGTGGTCGGGCTGACCCTGCACGGGTACTGGAACCTGGCCGGCACCGGTCGCATCGACGGGCACGAGCTCACCGTCGCCGCCTCGCGGGTGCTGGTGCACGACGCCGACCTGGTGCCGCTCGCCGAACCGGCCCGGGTGGCCGGCGGCCCGCTGGACTTCACCGCGCCCCGCCGGATCGGCACCGGCGCGCTCGACCACTGCTACCTGCCGGACGGCCCGCAGCCGGTGGTGCTGCTGCGGGATCCGGCCAGCGGCCGGGAGCTGACGATCACCACCACCGAACCCGGCTTCGCGGTCTACACCGCCGACCACTTCGCGCGCCGCCGCCGGGCGGGCATCTGCCTGCAGTCCACGGCGTTGCCGGACGCCCCGAACCAGCCCGGCTTCCCGTCCGCGCGGCTCGACCCGGGCCAGACCTACCGGCATCGGGTGGTGCACCGCTTCACCGCCCGCTGAGCGCGATCAGGCCCGAGCCGCCCGCAGCCGGGGAGCGACCTCGGCGACGAACGCCTCGATGGTGTACCAGTCCAGTGGCGGCCGGTTGCCGAGCAGCAGGTCGCCGACGCCGGCGTCCAGGTAGGGCCGCAGGGCGCCGGCCACCGTGCCGGGCGAACCGACCGCCAGGTACTCGCCGCGATCCGAGCTGCCCGCCGGCAGTCGGCCGAGGATCTGCGCGGCGCGGTCGGCGGCGTCGGCGTCGGTGCGGCCGAGGATCACCCGGAACGTCATCGAGACCCGCACCTCGGACGGCTCCCGGCCCGCGGCGCGGCACCCGTCGGCCAGGGCGGCAACCCGCTGCCGGTACGGGCCGATGGGGCACACCAGGCTGTTCCAGACGTCGGCGTGCCGGCCGGCCAGCTCCAGCAGCCGGGGCCCGGCGCCGCCGAGCACCAGCGGGAGCCGGGCCTGCACCGGCTTCGGCACCAGGTGGGCGTCGGTCAGCCGGACGTGCTCGCCGGCGAAGCTGAACGAGTCCTGCTCCCACAGCCCGCGGAGCACGGTGCAGGTCTCGGCGAGCAGCCGCAGCCGATCCGCTGCCGGCGGGTTCGCGATGCCCCACTCGGCATAGGCGTCGTCGGCGCTGCCGAGGCCCAGGCCGAGTTCGAGGCGTCCGCCGGAGATGTGGTCGATGGTGGCCGCGGTGGCCGCGGTGACCGCCGGATGCCGCCAGGTGGGCGGGGAGACGAGCAGCCCGCACCGGACCCGGCTGGTCGAGGCCGCCAGCGCCGCGAGCAGGGTGGTGGCCTCGAAGCAGGGCCCGGACGCACCGAAGATCGGCGGCCGGAGGTGGTCGAACAGCGACACCCAGTCGTAGCCGAGCTGTTCGGCCCGCTGCCAGAGGTGCAGGCACTCGCCGAACTCCCGGTACTGCTGCCCGGAGTGCAGCCCGAACCGCAGCCCGGCCGGTGCCGTCACGGCGTCGTGCCCGCCGCGCGCGGGGCACCGCCCGGCGCGGGCTTCCAGCCCAGCTCCTGCAGGTCCCGGATCCGCCGGGCCAGGTACGAGGCCGCGGTGTGCTCGGCCGACAGCCTGACCTCCGGGCGGGCGTGCAGGAAGATCGGGAACGAGTACCGCGAGCCGCGCTGGTGCCGTTCGGCCGTCACCACCCGATGCTCGGTGGCCGGGAAGTAGCCGCCGGTGGCCAGCGTCAGCATCTCGCCGGCGTTCACGATCGCCGAGCCGGGATCACACGGAACGTCGTACCAGGAGCCGTCGCGGTGCCGCAGTTGCAGGCCCGGGCCGGTCGGGCTGGGCAGGATCGTGAGCAGGTTCAGGTCTGTGTGGGCCAGCGCGCGGATCGCGCCGACCGGAGACGCCTCGGCGGCCGGCAGGTAGCGCTGCAGCCGCAGCAGGCAGAGCGCCGAACCGCGCAGCATCTCCGGCAGCGGTTCCGACAGCGCCGCCACCCGCTCGGCGGGCAGTTGCTGCTGCAGCCAGCCGAGCAGGGTGGCGCCCATCGCCTTGCCGGTGGCCAGCAGCCGCCGGGCGCCGTCGCCGACCTCGGCCGGGTAGGCCCCGCCGTCGCCGACCTGGAAGTACTCCTTCGCATCCAGGCCGGCCGCGGCATCGGCCGGGTGGTGCGGGAAGAAGCCCACCTGGGTGCCGTTCGCCCGGTAGGCGTGCTTGGCCTCGGAGCCGAGGAAGGCATCCCACTCCTGGTACAGCTCGGCAACCGCGGCCGGGCGGATCGGGTGGTTGCGCAGCACCGCGAACCCGGTCGAGCGCAAGGACTCCGTGAATCGGACCGCCGCCGCCGGCGCGTTCCAGTCGACGACCGCTAACTCCGTCACCGCATCTCCCTCTGTTCGAAGCGTTCTTGCCGGCTGGCCCGGCCGCCGGCTCACAGCTGGTCGCCCCGGCGCCGATGGTCCTCGATCAGCTGCCGGAGCGCCGGCCGCACGATCTTGCCGGTCGGGGTGCGCGGAATGCCCGGCACCCGGACCAGCAGGCGGGGGACGGCCACCGCCGGCAGCGTGGCACGCAGCCGGTCCCGGACCGCGGCGGCGGTCAGCGCGGCGGCAGCCGGCAGGTCGTCCAGCACCACGGCCGCGACGATCTGCTCGCCGTCCAGGGGGTGCTCCGTCCTGGCGCAGCCGGCATCGCGGATGCCGCCGACCGAGGTGAGCCCGTGCTCGACCTCCTCCAGGGAGACCTGCTCGCCTCGCACCTTGGCGATGTTCTTCAGCCGCCCGGTCAGCACGAAGACGGTGCCGGCGTCGGGGTCGAGCACCGCCTGGCCCAGGTCGCCGGAGTGGAAGCGGCCACCGGCGAAGGCCGCCGCCGTCGCCGCCGGGTCGTCGAGGTAGCCGGTCATGAGGCTCGGCCCGCGCATGCAGATCTCGCCGGTGGCGCCGGGCGGCAGCGGGGTGCCGTCCGGGCCGACGACGGACACCTCGGTGCCGGGGAAGGCAGCCCCGACGGTCGGGGTGCCGGCCTCGGTCATCAGCCGGCGGTAGGCCCCGGCGGGCAGGTCGAGGGGCAGGCTGGTGGAGAAGTTCGTCGTCTCGGTCAGGCCGTAGCCCTGGACGACCGGCACGGAGGTCAGCGCGGTGAAGCGGGCAGCCGCCGACGCCGCCAGCGGCGCGGCCGCGGTGAGCACGTGGGTCAGCGACGGTGGCCGGCGAGGCTTGCGCCAGACGGCGAGCAGCGCCTCGACGGCACTCGGCACCATGCTCACCAGCCGGGGGTCGAGTTCCTCGATCCGCCGCGGCAGGTCGAACGGTGCCAGCTCCGGCAGCAGGATCGAGTGGCAGCCGGCGACCAGCGGCGCCATCAGGTTCGTGTGCACCGCGTTGGCGTGGCTGATCGGCAGGAATCCGAGCAGCCGCTCGCCCGGCCGGAGCCGGTGATGGCGGCAGAACGCGACGGCGTTGGTGAGCACCGCCTGGTGCGGCTGGACGACCGTCTTGGGCAGGTCGGTGGAACCCGAGGTGTTGAACAGCAGCGCGGGATCGGAGTCGACCGCCGGGCAGTGGGCCGCAGCGGGCGGGCCGGCCGGGGCGGCCACGGTCAGCGCCACCGCCTCCTCGCCCAGCACCAGGTTCGGCGCTCGCGCGGCCAGCTGCCGGGCACGGCGCTCCGGCGGGTCGTTCGGGCTGAGCAGGAAGACCTCGGCACCGGTGGCCAGGACGCCGAAGAGCGCCTGCACCGACTCCAGGTCGTTGCGCGCGATCAGCGCCACCCGGGTCCGGTGCCCGATCCCGTGCTCGCCACGCAGCCGGTCCGCGACCGCGGCGGCCCGGGCGTGGAACTCGCCGAAGCTCAGCCGGCACCAGGCCCCGGACCGGTCACCGATGTCGAGGTAGGGCAGGTCGGGCGTGCTGGCGGCCCGTTCGCGGAGCAGCTGCCAGACCGACGGCCAGGCCGGCCGCACCTGCCGTTGCCGCGGCACCGCGTCCGGGGAGCGGGCGGCCTCCACCGCCGGAGCCGCGCCGGCCACCGGCTGCCGGCCCGTCATGCCAGCCGGCTCCGGACCAGCTCTCCGATGGCTGCCAGCGACGAGAACGCCGCCCCGGTCATGTCCTCCGGCTGCAGGTCCAGCTCGAACTCCTGCTCGACCCGCATCACCAGGTGCACCAGCGCCAGGGAGTCGAAGCCGTAGCCGGCGAGGGGACCGTCCGGGGTCCAGTCCTCCGGCGCCGAGGTGGGCTGCTCGCACACCTCCACGGCCAGCCGGCGCACCCGCTCGTCGATCCCGTCCATGTCGCTCCCGCCCTCTCGCCGTTGCCCGTGGCCGCCGCCGTGGTGGCGCCCGCCGCGCGTCATCGCAGGCGGACGAAGAGCGCCCGCCCCTCGGCCACCACCAGCTCCGTGTCCTCGTTCGTGGCCCGGCCGGTCAGCCAGGTCTTGCGGCCGTCCCGCCCGGCGATCCACACGTCGACCGCGACCGTCGCCGGCAGCGGCAGCGGCGCGCGGAAGTCCACCTCCTGCCGGGCGGTGGCATGCCGGCCGGCGACCCGGCGCCAGACCAGCGTCCCGAACGCCTCGTCGAGCAGGGCGGCCAGGACGCCCCCGTGCGCGGCACCCGGGCTTCCCTGATGGCCCGGGCCGAGCGCGAAGACCGAGCGCAGGTGGTCGCCGTCGGCCGCCACCGGCGGCACCAGTCCCAGTGCCGAGCCGGGCCCGCAGCCCCAGCAGCCCGGGTAGTCGGGCAGGTGCGGCGAGCCCGGCTCAGGCATGGGGGCTCACCGCCAGCGGGTCCGGCGACTCCGGCTCGGTGAAGGAGAGGCCGAGCACCGCGGTCAGCAGCGCCCACAGGTCGGCCTCCTGATGGGCCGGGACGGTGGGATCCTTCGCCAGCTGGTGCACCAGGGCCAGCAGCCGGGCGGTGTTGACGTCCCGGCACAGGGCGCTGTCGATCAGGTCCAGGTAGCGCTTCCCGACCCCGGTGCCGATCACCTGCCGGACCGCCTCGACGGTCGGCCGGCTGCGGGGCGGCGGCAGCGCCTTGCCGGCGATCCGCGCGCGCAGCCGGGTGCGGGCCCGGCTCGCGGCGCGCAGCCCGGCGTCGTCTAGGTCCAGCCGCTGCCGGTAGTGGCCGCCGAGCATCACGTAGCGGACGTCCGCGGCGGCGGCACCGGTGGCGAGCACGTCCGCGAGCGAGGGGGCCCGCGTCTCACCGGCTCGGGTCAACCGGCCGCCGGCGGTGGTGAGGTCCGCGGTGTGGTGCCAGCACTCCACCCAGGGCTGCCGCTCCGGGGTGAGGGCCTCGGCCTGGGCGAGCTCGTTCACGTGGTGCAGCCGGCGGTGGTGTTCGACCCCGCTGTGGACGTCGATCCGGTCCAGGTAGTGGGTCGCCATCGCGGTGCACGGGATGTGCCAGCCGGGAATGCCGAAGCCCCACGGGGAGTCCCAGCCCCGGTCGGTCGCCGGATCCACCAGCCGCCAGACGGCGAAGTCGGTCGGGGACCGCAGCGCGTCGAAGTCCCGGGCGATCCGGTGGCCGGGCAGCTGGGCCTCGGCGGTGAGCCCGGACAGCCGGCCGTAGCCGGGGCTGGCCGCGGTGTCGAAGTACAGGCCGGCGGGGGTGCGGTAGGCCCGGTCGAGCTGCTCCAGGCGGCGGGCGGCGCCGACGATCAGCTCGATGTGCTCGCTCAGCCTCGGCGTGACGTCGGGCGGCAGGATCGACAGCGCGGCCAGGTCGTCGAAGAAGCCGGCGGTGATGGGGCCGGCCTGCGCCACCTGCTCCGCCGAGCTGTGGCGCGCGACGTCGGTGAGCGTGAGCACCTGGCGCACCTGGCAGCCCTGGGCGAGCGCGGCCCGCTTGAGCGAGTCCACGTTGAGGTACTGCCGCAGGTGGCCCAGGTGGATCCGGTTGAGGACGAGCGGCCCGCAGCTGTAGATGTTCAGGCGGCCGTCCGGCGGCGCCAGCGGCCGGGGTTCGCGGCGCAGGCTGTCGTAGACCGCCAGCCCGGCCGTTCCGGTCCCGGGCGCGCTCACGGTGCCTCCTCCGGGCGGTAGGCCCAGAGCACGCCCCCGCAGTCGTGCCGGCCGTAGCGCAGCGCCGCGTAGCCGGGCCGGACGAAGCCGGCGTCCGAGATCAACCGGAGCCACTCCGAACGCGGCCGGAAACCGGACCGGTCCCACCAGCCGTCGAACATGCAGAAGAGGTAGTCCAGCGCCCACGGGATCCCGTCCGGATGGGTGGGCGTGGCACCCTCACCCAGCACCAGCACGCCACCCGGCCGGAGCGCGGCCGCCAGGCGGCGCAGCGCCGCGGCCGGCGCCGCCGAGCAGTGCAGCGCGTTGCAGGCGAAGACGGTGCCCGGCCGGCCGACCTCCGGCGGCAGCTCGGCGTCGAAGTCGAGCACCAGGCCCCGGCCCGGCCAGCCCCCGCGCGCCACCAGGGCGGCGCTCCGGTCGGACCAGACCAGCTGCTCGCCGAGCTCGTCGGCGAGCAGCCGGGTGGTGTTGCCGACGCCGGTGCCCAGCTCCAGCACCGGGGCGCCGGGCAGCCTGCGGGCCCGCACCACGTCGGCCGCCAGGCGCGCGTAGTCACCCATCGGCCACTCGGTCATCAGCCGGGTCCACAGCCGGGGCTGCCGCTTGATGAGCTCCTCGCCGGTCAGCGCCCCGGCGGCGAACTCGGCCCAGTGCGCCACCAGCAGGTCGAGCGCGTCGTGGGCCGGCGACCGGTCGGCGCCGGGCTCGGTTGCCGGGACCGCCGAGCCGCACCGTGCCACCAGCAGCGCGGCCTGGGCGGTGAGCGCGCAGGCCTGCGCGGTCCGTGGCCGGGCCGGGTCGTCGAGGAGCCGGCGGGCGCAGGCCAGCGCGTAGGCCAGCAGCCCCGCGTACCGGTCCGGCGGGTGCGGGTGGGCGACCAGGCCGCGGGCCATCTCGGCCCGGCGGGGCTTGCCGGTCGCGGTGGTGATCGGTTCGGCCAGCCACGCGGTGGCCGGCCGCAGGTGCGGCAGCTCGGCGAGGGTGTCGAGGACGCGGGGATCGGTGCCGTCGGCGACCGCGCCGATCTCGTGGCCGAAGTCGCCGGCCGGCACCGCGACCGCGACCGCGTGCACGCCGGCTGCGGCCCACTGCCGCTCGACGTCGCGGGGGTAGACCTTCTCGCCGCCCCGGTTGAT
>DATJNU010000184.1:0-7780 GCA_035507775.1 Jatrophihabitans sp. | reverse complement strand
CAGGATTCAGGCATGGTCCTGGAAGTTGCCCAGTTCGAGATCCGGCCCGGCGCCGAGGAGGCGTTCGAGGCCGCCTACCACCAGGTGCGGCACACCATCGCCGACTCCCCCGGCTGCCGGAGCATGCGGATGACCCGCGGTGTCGAGTCGCCCGGCCGGTTCGTGCTGCTCGTCGAGTGGGATTCGGTCGAGGCGCACGAGGAGTTCCGGGCCTCGCACCGGTTCGGCGTGTGGCGCGGCGCGATCGGGCCGCACTTCGCGCAACCGCCGCAGGTCGAGCACTTCCGCGACCTCGCCTGAACCTCAGTCCGACTGCCGGAACAGCACCTCCACCAGGTTGCCGGCCGGGTCGGCGAACTGGGTGCCGTAGTAGTGCAGCTGGGCGTCCTCCCAGGCCCGCGGCGGCTGCACCACCCGGACGCCGGCAGCGGTGGCGGACTCGTACGCCGCCCGCACCACCGCGCGGTCCGGGGCGGCCAGGGCCAGGTGCGCGCCGGTGGTCGGAGTCAGCCCGGCCACCAGCCAGAGCTCGGGGCGCCCGTCCGGCGTGCCGTAACCGACCGCGGCCACCTCACCGGGATCGTCCGGATCGGCCTCCGGGTCGGAGTACTCGACCGTCGGCAGCAGCCCGAGTGCGGCCAACACCGGTTCATATACTGCTCGACTGGCCGCGAAGTCCTCGGTGACGACGGTGACGTGGTCCAGGATCGCCGGCATGACTCATACCTACCGGATGGAGGCAACGCCCGTGCAGGTGCACCCCGAGGTGGCCGACGCCCTGGCCGGCGGCCGGGCCGTCGTCGCGCTGGAGAGCACGATCATCAGCCACGGCCTGCCGCGGCCGGACAACCACCGGATCGCCCGGCAGATCGAGCAGGCGGTGCGCGACGCGGGCGCGGTGCCGGCCACCATCGCGGTGGTGCACGGGCAGCCCCGGATCGGGCTGGACGACGAGGCGCTGCAGGCGATCGCCGGCTCGGACGAGGTGGCCAAGGTCAGCGTCCGGGACCTGGCCACGGTGACCGCCCGCGGCGGGCTGGGCGCGACCACGGTGGCGGCCACCGCGCACCTGGCGGCCCGGGCCGGCATCGCGGTCTTCGCCACCGGCGGCCTCGGCGGGGTGCACCGGCAGGCGCGGGAGTCCTGGGACGAGTCCGCCGACCTGACCACGCTGTCCCGGACGCCGATCGTGGTGGTGTGCGCCGGCGTGAAGTCGATCCTGGACGTCGCTGCGACCCTGGAACGGCTGGAGTCGCTGAACGTGGCCGTCCTCGGCTACCGCACCGACGCCTTCCCCGGCTTCTACCTCGCCGATTCCGGGCACCGGCTGGACTGGCGGGTGGACTCGGCCGAGCAAGTGGCCGCGGTGATGCGCAGCCGGGTGGCGCTGGGCACCGACGGCTACGGCCTGGTGGTGGCCAACCCGATCCCGGCTGCCGACGAGCTCGACCGGCAGCTGCACGACGCGACGCTGGCCGCCGGGCTCGCCGAGCTGCAGCGGGCCGGGGTGCGCGGCAAGGACGTCACGCCTTTCCTGCTCGACTACTTCCACCGGCAGACGCACGGCGCCTCGCTGACCGCCAACGTGCAGCTGGTGCTGAACAACGCCCGGGTGGCCGCCGGGATCGCGAACGCCCACGCCGCCGGCCGGTGACCGGACGCATCGTCTGCGTCGGCGACGTCATGGTGGACGTGCTGGCGCAGCTACCCGGGCCGCTGAACGTCGCCTCGGACACCCCGGCCGAGATCGCCTTCGCACCGGGCGGCTCGGGGGCGAACACCGCCGCCTGGCTGGCCTGGCTCGGCGCGCCGACGACCTTCGCCGGCCGGGTGGGCGACGACCCGTTCGGGGCCGAGGCGGTCGCCGCGCTGCGCCGGCTGGGCGTGCTGACCCGGGTCGCCATCGACTTCGACCGGGCCACCGGGGTCTGCCTGGTGCTCGTCGACCCGTCCGGCGAGCGGACCATGGTGCCCTCGGCCGGCGCGAACGCCGCGCTCACCCCGGCCGACCTGACCGGGCTGCCGGCAGCCGACGATCACCTGCACCTGTCGGGCTATTCGCTGCTGAATGAGGGCTCGCGGGCGGCCGCCCTGGCCGTGCTCGCGGCGGCGAGGAGTGTCTCGGTGGACGCCGCCTCGGCCGCGCCGCTGCGGGCGGTCGGCACGGAGACGTTCCTGTCCTGGCTGCCGCCGGGCACGCTGCTGCTGGCCAACGCCGACGAGCTGGCGGCGCTCGGCGGCGATCCGGTGGCGCTGGCCGGCCGCGGGCTCACCCTGGTGGTCAAGGACGGGCCGGCCGGGGCCCGGATCGCCGACCGGAACGGGCTGCGCACCGTCGCCACCACGCCGGTGGCCGTCCGGGACTCCACCGGCGCCGGCGACGCGTTCGCCGCCGGGCTGCTGGCCGCCCGGCACGCCGGCGCCTCCCTCGACGAGGCGGTGGCCGCGGGCAACCGGACCGGCGCGCGGGCGCTGGCCACCCTGGGCGGCCGGCCGGGCTGATGGGCGCCGCCCCCTATAACACAGTTAGTCATAGTGGCGTACTAGGCATTGCATCTATTGTCTGCTGTTTAGTCCGCTTTTAACCTTCCTGGTGTCCATTCCTTCTCCCCTTTGGAGGCCGTCGTGTCCATCGATCTGCTCAGTCGCCCGGAGGCCCTCGTCGCGGCGTGGCGCACCAGCGCCGACGACAGCAATCCGGCCGGCCCGCTCTTCTCCACCCCGTACGCCGAGTTCGACCTGACCAGCGATCTGCCGGCGCTGAGCACCTGCTCGTCCTGCACCGCCTCGCGCACCGGTCAGTGCTGCTGATCCACCACTGAGGGTGGCCGGCCATCCGGGGTCCGGATGGCCGGCCACCGGCTCGGCCTCGATTCCCCTCCCCCAGACCCGCGAGCGTGGCAGCAGACAGCGGGCAGCACAGGAAGCCAGGTGAGCGGCGCACCGTGGACACCGACGACCAGGAATTCGAGCCGGCCTTTCGCTGCCTGACCGATCCCGTCCTCGCACAGCTGTCCACCGGCCTCGACGGGCTCGACGCGCTCGCCTCCGAGGAGCGTCGAGCGCTGCTGGCCGGTGCGACGGAGGCGGTCACCGAGGCGGTCCGCCGCAAGGTCAGCCGCCTGTTGCTGCTCGAACTGAACGCAGCTCGCGTCACCGGAGGCCTGGCCGCCGCGGACAGCGCCGAGCGCTGGGCAGAGTTCGTAGGCCGCGCAGGCACCCTCGACTTCTGGCGCTCGATGGAGGAGCACTACCCGACGCTGCTGCCACGGCTGGCCGCCGTCATCAGTGGTCGCGCCGATGCCGCGTACGAGCTCGGGCGCCGATTCGGCAACAGCCGCAGCCAGATCGCGGACCTGGTCGCCGAGCCGGACCCGCACCTGCGCTCGGTGACGTTCGGCGCGGGCGACAGCCACCAGCGGGGCCGGTCGGTGGCGGTGCTCGAACTGTCCGAACGCAACGTCGTCTACAAGCCACGCCCGCTCGGCATCGACGTGGCGCTGGGCGCCTTCCTGGACCGGGTGTTCGACGGCGTCCCGGCCACCGAACGGATCCGGGTGCCGACGGTCGCCAACTGCGGTACCTATGGCTGGTCCGAATTCATCCAACACCGTTATTGCGCCTCGCCCCGGGAGCTGCGTACTTACTACACCCGGATCGGGCACTGGCTGGCACTGGCCCGGCTGTTCGGGACGACCGACCTGCACGCCGAGAACGTGATCGCCGCAGGCGACACACCCGTGGTGATCGACTGCGAGACGGTGTTCACCCCGCTGCAGGCGATCAAGCCCTACGACGCGGGCGACGCCCTCGACCGGGCCGCGGCCATGCTCGCCGGCACCGTGTGGAGTTCCGGCCTGCTGCCCAGCCGCGGGGCCGCACTCGGCTGGCGGGGTGTCGACATCTCCGCGGGCGGCGCGCTCCCCGGGCAGCAACCCGAGCTGCGCATTCCCAGGATCGTCGGCTCGGGCACCGACCGGGCCAGGGTCGAACTGGGCACCGTGGCCGGTTCGGCGGCGCTGAACCTGCCCGGTCCGCAGCCGGATCTGCACGAGTACTGGCCGCAGGTGCTGGCCGGCTTCGACGAGCTGACCGAGCGGCTGCGCGATCGTGACGCGGCCGGGCAACTGGCCCCCGCGATGCGGCTTTTCGAGGATGTCGAGATCCGGGCTGTGCTGCGCGCAACCGAGGCCTATGCCGAGCTGGGCCGCATGCTCTGGCACCCGGTCTCGCTGCACGACGAGGCCAGCGCCGTCGAACGGGCGACGGCGCTGCTGTCCAAGCAGAGCGAGGCCACGCCGGCCGCGCCCAGCGATCCGGCGGTGATCGCTGCCGAGGTCGCCGAACTGCTCGACGGGGATATCCCCTACTTCTATACGACCTCGGACGCCGGCTGGCTGCGCGGGCCCCGCGAGACCAGCTGGGGACCGCCACATGACGTGGTCGCCGATGCGCTCGCGCACTGGCGCTCGGCCGAACTCACCCTGGAACGCGAGGTGATCCGATCTTCGCTGGTGTGCGCCTACATCAACGACGGCTACCTGCTCGGCGACCAGCCGATGCCGGTGGCCGACCGGCACCGGCGTGACCTGGCAGGCCGCCGGCTGCGGCTGGCCGCCTCGGTGGTGGAACGCCTGGTCGAGTCGGCGGTCCGGGGTGACGACGGAACCGCCACCTGGATTGCTCCGGTCATGAACCCCACCGGCTGGTCGGTGCAACCGCTCAACGCCGACGGCTACTCGGGAGCGCCCGGAGTGGCGCTGCTGCTCGCCGGCTACCAGCACGAGGTCGAGGCAGGCCGAGCGCTGCCGGTAGCCGGCGTCCCGGAACTGCTCGCCGCGACGGTTCGGAACGTCCGGATGGCCGACGACGCCCGGCTGGTCCGGCTGCAGGCACCGTACCGGAGCCGGCCCGATTCACCCGGCCTGTACGTCGGATTGGGATCACAGATCTGGTGTTGGTCGCAGCTCGCGTCGCTGGGCGCGGTCGATCCGGCCGAAGCGGACCGGCGGATCGACGGCCTGGCCGGCCTGCTGCCCGCGGCCCTGGCCGAGACCGCGGACACCGACCTGCTGCAGGGGCTGGCCGGCGGCGTGCTCACGCTGCTGCGGTTGGCGGATCGGACGTCCGACCAACGCTACGTCGAGCACGCGCTCTCCGCGGGCGAGCGGCTGATCGAGCTGGCCCGGGTGACCGAGGGCCGCGCCTGGTGGCCGGCACCGCTGTGGCCGAACGGGATCGGCGGTTTCGGGCACGGCGCCACCGGGATCGGCTGGGCGTTGGCCCAGCTGGGGCAGCGGACCGGTCGCGCCGACTGCTCCGCGATGGCAGACGCGGCCTTCGCCTTCGAGGAATCGCTCTGGGATCCGGCCGAGGGCGGCTGGCGGGACGCCCGGGAGGAGTCGGGCATCGCCACCGCCTGGTGCCACGGAGCCACCGGGATCGGGCTGGCCTCCGCCGCCCTGCTCCGGCGCGGCTATGCCGGCACGACCGATCACGCGTCGGTGGTACGCCGGGCCGCTGAGTCGTGCTGGCACCGCGGCATGGGATGGAATCACACGATCTGCCACGGCGACCTGGGGTGCTGGGAGCTGCTTGCCGCGGCCGGCGAACTCGGCCTCGCCCCGGCCGGTGTGGATCGGGCCGAGGTGGAGGCCTACATCGTCGCGAGCATCGAGCAGAACGACGCGGCCAGCGGGCTGGCCCGGTCGGCCTTCGTACCCGGCTTGATGCCCGGCCTGGGTGGCGTCGCGTACCAACTGCTGCGGATGGACCCGGACTGCCCGCTGCCCTCGGCCCTGATCATCGACTGAGCCACCATGCGGCAGCCGCAGCGGGGCGAGGAGCGACCGGACCAGCAGGACCCGCTCGGACCTGCCGAGATCGCATCGCCCTACTGGGCCCTCGACACCGCCCCGGACGTTCGGAGCGGCCTGCTCGGCACGATGCGCCGGCTGCCCGGCATCGGCCGGCCGGTACTGGCGATGATCTACCGGTCCGCCCCGGGACCAGCCGTCGTCCTCACGGTCGCGCTGGTGCTGTCCGGGCTGGTATCCATGTTCGGCCTGCTCGCGGGCACCGCCGTTCTGAATCGGCTGCTGATGGCCGGACCGACCTCGGATCGCGTCGTCGCGGCGGTGCCGGCGCTGGTCGTGGTCGCCCTGCTCTACGGCGCCCGGGGCGCGCTCGATGCGCTAGCGGCACTCGCCCGGGCCCGGCTCGGCCCGGCCGTGCGACAGCAGGCCGCGCTGCGACTGGTCGGGGCGGCGCTGTCGGTGGAGCTGGCGGCCTTCGACGACGATTCCTTCTACGACCGCATGCACCGCGCGCGCGACCGCGGCGTGCTGAACCTCGACCGGTCGGTCGGCAGCCTGGCGGAACTGGTCGGCGCCGGCCTGGCGATGCTGGGTGCCGCCGGCGCCCTGCTCGTCCTGCACCCGCTACTCATCGCCGTGCTGCTGCTCGGTGTCCTACCCGAGGCATGGTCGGTGCTGCGCTCGGCACAGCTGGGCTACGCGGGCATGCGCCGGCTGACCACGCTCAGCCGCCGGATGTGGATGCTCGGCGATCTCACCACCGGCCGGCCGGCCTCGATCGAGCTGCGCTCGTACCAGGCCCAGCCGTACGTGCTCGACGAATATCGCCAGGTGACCGGCCTGGTCCGCGCCGAGGAGTCCCGGGTAGAAACCGGGCAGGCTCGGGTGCGGGCGATCGGACGGGCGCTGGCCGGCATCGGCGCCGCCGCCACCCTGGTCGCCCTCGGACTCCTGCTGCGGGCAGGCTGGATCCCACTCGCCGTGGCGGGCGGTTCGGCGATCGCGATCCGGACCGCGACGGCCGCGGTCGCCCGGCTGGTGATCGCAGCCAACCAGCTGTTCGAGCAGGGCCTGTATGTCGGGGATTACCAGGAGTTCCTGGCCGACGCGGCCCGACGTACCGGAGGTACCGGCCACCACCCTGCGCCCGCCGAGCCACGGTGCATCGAGCTGGATCGGGTGGGCTTTCGCTATCCCGGCAGCCTGCTGTCCAGGCCGGCGCTCCAGGACGTCAGCCTCCAGATCGATGCCGGCAGCACGGTGGCGCTGGTCGGGGCGAACGGCTCCGGCAAGAGCACGCTGGCGAAGCTGATCGCCGGCCTCTACCAGCCCACCACCGGCGAGATCCGGTGGGATGGCCTGGCCGTCGCCGACCTCGACCCGCACACGGTGGCCGACCGGGTCGTGATGGTCTCGCAGAACCCGATGCAGTGGCCACAGACCGCGCGCACCAACGTCCGCCTCGGCAGGCACGACAGGTTCGATCCGGACGATGCGGCGCTGCGTGAGGCCGCGGTGCTGGCACGCGCCGACGAGGTGATCGACGCACTGCCCCGCGGCTGGCAGACGCTGCTGTCCAAGGAATTCCGGGCCGGCCACGAGCTGTCCGGCGGCCAGTGGCAGCGGTTGGCCATCGCCCGGGCGCTGTTTCGCGACGCACCGATCCTGATCTGCGACGAGCCGGCCGCGCCCCTGGACGCGCACGCCGAGCTGGCGGTGTACGAGTCGCTGCGCCGCCTCGCCGACGGGCGGACGATCGTGCTGATCAGTCACCGGCTCACCAGCGTCCAGCACGCCGATCAGATCGTGGTGCTGCACCACGGCCGCATCGTCGAACGCGGTCGGCACGAGGAGCTGATGGCCGCCGGTCGGCACTACCACCGGATGTACACCGTGCAGTCGCAGCTGGCCGAGACCGGCCTCACCGGCTGACCCCGGCTCGGGGGGGGGGGGGGGGGGGGGGG
>DATJNU010000183.1:0-34149 GCA_035507775.1 Jatrophihabitans sp. | reverse complement strand
CCGTGCGCCGGCATCCCGGTCCGCGACCTGGACCTGCCGCCGGATGCCGCCATGGTGGCCATCATCCGCAACCAGCGGGTCATCACGCCGACCCCGGACGAGCCCCTGGAGCCGGGCGACGAGCTGCTGTTCGTGGCCATGCCCGAGGCCGAGCCGGCCATCCGGCGCGCGGTCTGCGCGGCCTGACCGGCTAGCTAGCTAACTCTCGGCCTGCTCGCGCTCGGCCGGCTCCGGCAGGGCCTGCTCGGGCCCGGCCAGCTGGTCCCCCGCGGACACCGGGTCAGCGCCCACCATGGGGTCAGCACCGGCGACCGGCTCGGTTTCGGCCACCGGTTCCGCGCCGGCCGGGGCTGGGAGTTGCTGGCGGGCTCGCCGGACCACCCAGAAGCCGAAGCCCAGCACCGCCAGGTAGAGCGGGAACCCCATCACGATCTTGGTCACCGCCAGCCAGCCGGTGCGGTTCTCCCGGAACAGGCTGAGCTGGACGACGGCCCGGGCCGCGAACATGCCCAGGCCGGCCAGCGTCGCGATGTCGTAGGCCCGGCGCAGCGACCCGACCCGGTACCAGGGCAGGCCGTCCGGCAGCGGCGCCGGGTCGAGGAACTCCCAGAGCATCCCCACCAGTGGCCGGCGCACCAGCAAGGTCACCGCGAACACCGCGCCGTAGAGGACCGAGCCGGCGATGCCCAGCAGGAAGAAGCCGCGCGCCTGCCCGGTGTGGGCGGCGATGGCCGCGGCGATCAGCACGCTGAACAGCCCGGTCACCGCCTGCTGGACCGGCTGCCGGCGGAGCAGCCGGTACCCGGCCAGCAGCACCGCTGAGGCCACCGCCGCCCAGATCGCCGGCCACAGCCTGGCCGCCGCGTTCACCGCGACGAAGACCACCAGCGGGATCGCGCCGACGACGGTGCCCGACCAGCCGCCGAACGAGTCCAGCATCTGCTGCCGGGTCCGTTCGCGCAGCTCCTCCGATGCCGGGGAATTCACCTCAGGCCTGCTCTCCCGGCTGGGCGGGGCTCGCCTGCTCCTGGGCGGCCTGCTCGGCCGCGGCCGCCACCTGCTCCGCCGCCTCGTGCGGCAGCTCCAGCGGCACCGGCTCGCGCACCGGCAGCGGCTCGCCGCCGCGCACCACGACCACCCCCCGGAAGGTCTCCAGGAACGGCGTGGCCTGCGCGTCGTCCACCGCCGGCGCGCCGGCCAGCATCGCGCGCAGGAACCAGCGCGGCCCGTCGACGCCGAGGAACCGCACCGGGGTCACCCCGTTCGGTGCCGGCAGCATGCCCGCCAGCTCGGTGCCGAACGTCCCCTCCCGCTCGTTCACCGTGCCGCCCTGCTGCGAGATGGAGGCCTTGATCTCGGCCCGCACCTCGTCCCAGATGCCCTCGTTGCGCGGCGCGGCGAAGACCCCGAGCTGCATCTGGCCGACCTCGTTCAGCAGCGTCACGCCGGCCACCTGGCCCTGCTCGGCCACCTCGACCCGGATCTCCAGGCCGGTCTCGGCCGGGATCCGCAGCGCACCCAGGTCCAGCCGCTGACGACCGTCGGACGGCTCGTCCGCCAGGTCGTACGGGCCGGTGGTCACCACGGCGTCGTGGTGCCGCGTGGTGTCCCACGGGGGCGTGGCGTCGAGCTTGGACCGTTCGGTCCGCTTTTCCTTGCGCCGCAGCGCCATTACCGATCGTCTCCTTTGACTTCGTGCTCGCTGGGCGGGTGCCCGGCCAGTGCCGACGCGCCGCCGGTGGAACCGTGGCCGTTGCTGCCGCGTGCCGAGACGGGCAGCTCGTCCACCAGATCGAACCATGCCCGCTCGACCCGCTGGATGACCAACTGCGCGATCCGGTCACCGGATCTCAATTCGATCATGCGCGCCGGGTCGTGGTTGATCACGATCACCTTGATCTCGCCGCGGTAGCCGGCGTCGATGGTGCCGGGCGCGTTCACCAGGCCCAGCCCGGCCCGGTGCGCCAGGCCCGATCTGGGGTGGACGAAGCCGGCGTACCCGGGCGGCAGGGCGATCGCCAGGCCGGTCGGCAGCAGCGCCCGCTCCCCCGGTGCGAGCCTGGCTTCGGCGGTGGTGACCAGATCGGCACCGGCATCGCCGTCCAGGGCGTAGGCGGGCAGCGGCGCGGCCGGATGCAGCCGCCGGACCTGCACGCGCAGGGATGCACCCGCACCGGGCGCCGGGCCGTTCGTCACAGGGGCAAAGGCTACCCTCGTGCGGTGATCGAGCCCGCCCCCCGCCAGGCCGCGACCGCCGGTTATCGCGAACGGCTGCGCACGCCGTGGTGGTGGTACCTGATCGGGGTCGTGGTCGGCATCCTGCTCGGCGCGGAGTTCGACTTCGTGATGCCCCAGTCGCTGGTCGGCATCCCGGTGCTGATCTCGATCGCGCTGGCCCTGGCCGTCGTCTGGCGGCTGTCCAGCAGCACCGTCGAGGTGCGGGACGGGCAGGTCCTCGCCGGCACCCGCAGCGTGCCGGTGGCCGGCATCGAGCAGCTCTACCCGCTGGGCTACCACGAGCTGCGCCGGCTGGTCGGGCGGCACAGCGACCCGCTGGCGTTCACCTTCGTCCGGTCCTGGGTCGGCCCCGGGGTGCAGCTGGTGCTCGACCCGCCGGCCCGGCCCGGCGACCGCGCCGCCGAGCCGTACTGGGTGGTCTCCACCCGGCATCCCGACGAGTTCATCGCGGCCGTCCTGGCCGCCCGGGCCGGCTGATCCCCGCAGCCACCCGTGCCGATCGATCGAAGGAGCGCGCCCGTGCCCGAAGCACCCCCGAACGCAGTCCCCGGCCGGTTCGCCGGCCAGGTGGCCCTGGTCACCGGCGCCAGCCGCGGCATCGGCCTCGCGGTCGCGCAGCGGCTGGTCGCCGAGGGCGCCCGGGTCTGCATCACCGCGCGCAAGGCCGAGGCGCTGGAGCAGGCCGCGGCCGGCCTGGGTGGCCCGGACACGGCGATCTGGGTGGCCGGCGGCAGCGACGACGCCGAGCACCGGGAGCGGGCGGTCGCCGAGACCGTCGCGGCGTTCGGGCGGCTGGACGTGCTGGTCAACAACACCGGCATCAACCCGGTCTACGGGCCGCTGCTCGAGATCGACGAGTCGGCCGCCCGCAAGATCTTCGAGATCAACGTGCTGGCCACGCTCGGCTGGGTGCGGCTCGCCCACCGGGCCTGGCTGGGCGAGCACGGCGGCGCGGTGGTGAACGTCTCCTCGGTGGCGGGCCTCGGCGCCTCGCCGGGCATCGGCTTCTACGGCATCACCAAGGCCGCGGTGATCAACCTGACCAGGCAACTGGCCGCCGAGCTGGCCCCGACGGTCCGGGTCAACGCGGTCGCCCCGGCCGTGGTGAAGACCCGCTTCGCCGAGGCCCTGTACGCCGGCAACGAGGAGGCCGCCGCGGCCGGCTACCTGCTGCGGCGGCTCGGCGAGCCGGCCGACGTGGCCGGCGCGGTGGCCTACCTGGCCTCGGCCGACGCGGCCTGGACGACCGGCCAGACGCTGGTTGTCGACGGCGGCATGATCGGCAGCCTCTAGCCGCACCCGGCGGCCAGCCGCGCCTGCCCGCACCGTCAGAGCCGGCGGAACCAGCGGTCCTCGGCCCGGCCCCGGAACTCGGCGAGCAGCGTCTCGCCGAGCTGCCGGGTGGCCCGCCGGTTGACCTCGGCGCTGGCGACCGCACCGGCCAGGAACGGCGCCAGGCTGGTCGAGGAACGGCCCACCCGGCGCAGCAGCTGGCTGCGCAGTTCGCGCTTGGCGGTCGCGCCCAGCACGGCGCTCAGCCCGGCCCGGCGGGCCGTCTCGGTGACCGCGCGCCGGTGCACCCACGACATCACGTACTGGCCGGCCCGCTCGGTCGAGCTGCCGTGCGCCGGGTAACCCAGGATCTCGTGCAGCTCCGCGACCAGCTTCAGCTCCACCGCGGTCACCGTCAGCATCTCGGCGGCCAGCTGCACCGGCGCGGCCAGCAGCGCCGGCGGGGTGAGGAACTCCACCGCCGCCACGCCGCCGGCCGCCGCCCCGAGCGCCGCGGTGGTCTTGGCCGCGGTGGCGACCAGCCGCTCGGCGATCTGCACGTCGGTCAGGCCGGCATACTGCTCCCGCAGCGTCGGGGCGTCGCGGACCGGCAGCCGCGGGGCGACCTCCAGCACCAGGTCCACCAGCCACCGGCCCGCCGCCACGGCGCGCACCCCGGAGGCCCGGGCGCTGCGGGTCAGCGCGGGCAGCAGGGCGGCCAGCGCCCGCCGGCGTTCGGTGCGGTCCTCGTCGTCGGGGCCGGCCGCCGCGGTGGCCCGGGCTACCAGCTCGGCGAGTTCGTTCGGGGGCATTGATCCACTGTGCCATCGCCGGGCGGTTCGGCCGCGACGCCCGGTCGATCGCGCGTCCACCCCCGGCTGGATCAGTCCGAGGTCGGTACAGCGCGGCCCGCGGGTCAGACCCGGCCACCAAGAAGGGTCGTGCCCGCGGGCTCGCGGTGAAACAGGTCCGGCCGGAGCGTCCTCATCGGGGCGTTCCGGCCGGTTCGGTGCTGGCTCACGCCAGGCCTGGCGGTGCTCAGGCGCAGTCGCGGCAGATCAGCTGACCGTTCTTCTCCCGGGCCAGCCGGCTGCGGTGGTGAACGAGGAAGCAGCTGGCGCAGGTGAACTCGTCGTCCTGCTTCGGCAGCACCCTCACGGTGAGCTCCTCGCCGGACATGCTCGACAGGTCCGCGCCGGGCAGCTCCAGCGACTCGGCCATCTCGGTCTCGTCGACGTCGATGCTGCCCGACTGGGCCTCGGCGCGGCGCGCCTTGAGCTCCTCGAGGGAGTCCTCGTTCAGCTCGTCGACGTCTCCCCGCCGCGGGGCGTCGTAATCAGTGGCCATGTGGTGTCACTCCTTGGTATTTCCCTACACAACGTGCGCGGCTTCCATCCCCCGGCGATCGAACGGCTGGTGTTCAGCGACCGGACGGCGGGCGGAACCGTACCGCGTTCCGCCAGCCCTCCAACGACCGGGCATGCCTCCCGATTCCCCGAACCATCCCCGGTTAGGCTGGCCCCGCACGCCGAACGCGCAGGCAAGGAGGATAACCAGCCGGCATGGCCACTTCTACTGCGCGACGCCCGCTTCCCGCGCTTGTCTTTCTGCTGGTTCTCAGCATTCTGACGGCCATCGTCTGGTGGCGGGTGCTGCACCGGCCCACGGCCGGCTCCACCACCGGTCAGCCGGTCCAGCCGACGCAGCGGACCTGCTCGCCGAGCGGCAAGGCCAGCCCGCTGCCCGCGCCGCGCACGGTCAGCGTCACGGTGCTCAACGGCGCCGGCCGGGACGGCCTGGCCGGTGCGGTGACGGCCCAGCTGAAGGCCCGCGGCTTCCACACCGGCGCCCCGGGCAACGCGCCGGCCACCATAGCCGGGGTGGGCAAGATCCAGTACGCCGGCCCGGCCCGGGCCGGCGCGACGCTGCTCACCTATTACCTGCCCGGGGCCACCCTGGCGGCCGGCGGCACCGCGTCCGGCGTCCAGGTCGTGCTCGGCACCGGGTTCCACACCCTGGCCTCCCAGGCGAGCGTGGCGAAGGCGCTCGCCAAGCTCACCGGCTCCTGCTGACACCGGCTCCTGCTGACACCGCGCGGTCCCGCCGGGGCAGGTCAGGTCGTCGCGGCGCCGAACTCCTCCAGCAGCCCGAAGAACTCGGCGGCCACCGCCGGATGCGCGCCGGCCACCAGGTGCGCGCCGGCGGGACGCCCGGCCAGCCCGGAGGTGGCCACCCCCGCCTCCTGCGCGATGAGCAGGCCGGCCGCGAAGTCCCACTCGCCGAGCGGACCCTCGAAGTAGAGGTCCACCCGGCCGGCCGCGAGGAAGCACAGGTCGAGCGCCGCCGAGCCGAGCCGGCGCAGGTTGCCGACCCGGCCGAGCAGCCGGCCGACCAGCTCACCCTGCCGGGCCCGCCGGGCCGGGTCGTAGCCGAACCCGGTCGCCAGCACCGCCTCGGCCAGCGGCACCGCGCGCGGCCCGTGCAGCCGCTGCCCGTCCAGCTGGGCGCCGTGGCCCAGCGCGGCCGAGAACAGCTCGCCCGACACCGGGTTGAACACGCAGCCGGCCACCGTCACGCCCGCCACCTGGGCGGCCAGCGATACCGCGTACTGCGGCAGCCCGAGCAGGAAGTTCACGGTGCCGTCGATGGGATCGATCAGCCAGCGCACCCGCGCGTCCGGATCGCCCGCGCCGCCGGCCTCCTCGCCGAGCACCGCGTCCTCTGGACGGCGATGCCGCAGCTCGGCGCGGATCAGCTCCTCCACCGCCCGGTCGGCGTCGGTCACCACGTCGGTCGCCGACGACTTGGTGCTCACGTCCAGCCCCTGGGCCCGGCGGTGCAGGGCGAGCGCACCGGCCGCGCGGGCCAGCGTGGTCGCCAGCTCGGTCAGTTCGAGCGCCTCGTCCCGATCGGGTCGCGCGCCCTCCGGCACGCCGGCACGCTCGGTCATCTGTCGTCTCCTCGCAGTCGGGCCTGCCGATATGGTTGCCAGCACCAAACCTAGCCAGCGGAGGAACGATGACCGCCCCAGCGACAGCACAGTCCGGCAGCCAGCCAGCGGCGGCGTTCGGCGTCGACATCGGCGGCAGCGGGATCAAGGGCGCGATCGTCGACACCCGCACCGGCGAGCTGCGCACCCAGCGGGTCCGCATCGCCACCCCGCAGCCGTCCTCCCCGCACGCGGTGGCCGAGGTCGTCGTGCAGCTGGTGAAGAAGGCCGGCTGGTCCGGCCCGATCGGCGCCACCTTTCCCGCGGTGATCAAGAGCGGCGTCGCGATGTCGGCGGCCAACGTGGACGAGTCGTGGATCGGCACCGACGTCGACGACGTATTCTCCAGGGCGACCGGCTACGACGTCACCGTGCTCAACGACGCCGACGCGGCGGGGCTGGCCGAGGTGCGCTTCGGGGCGGCCAAGGGAGTGCCGGGCGTGGTGATCCTGCTGACCTTCGGCACCGGCATCGGCAGCGGGCTGTTCATCGACGGGCAGTTGGTGCCCAACACCGAGCTGGGCCACCTGGAGCTGGACGGGCACGACGCCGAGTCCCGCGCCGCCGCCTCGGTCAAGGACAAGCAGAAGATGTCCTACAAGCACTGGGCCAAGCGGGTGCAGGCCTACATGTCGCACGTCGAGCGGCTCTTCTCCCCCGACCTGTTCATCGTCGGCGGCGGGGTGAGCAAGGACGCCGACCGGTGGGTTCCGCAGCTCAGCCTCAACACGCCGGTGCGGCCGGCCCAGCTGCTCAACAACGCCGGCATCGTCGGCGCCGCGATGGCGGCCGCCGAGCGGTGACGCCCGGCGCGCGCGTGCGGCGCCGGGCCGGACGAACCGTGATTACAATGGCACGAGTACGGGTATGGCGCTGACGAAGGCACGGCGGTGTGGCGGACACGACCGACGGTGAACCCCCGAGGCTGGCTGACCCGCAAAGATCAATGTTTCGCGCACAGCGGACCCGCCCGGGCTTCGCGTCCTATCGGTGTGCGATGAACTGCAGGAGAGGGCGTACGTGACTTCCAGCGAGACCTCAGAGCGGGCCAAGGTCAGCGCGGCGGCAACTGCCAGCCGGGCGGTCAGCGCTCCGGTCGATGCGCCGGCGAAGGCGCCGGCCAAGAAGGCTGCGAAGAAGGCTCCGGCCAAGAAGGCTGCCGCGAAGAAGGCGTCGGGCAAGGCCGCCACTCCCGCCGATGCCGAGCTGACCGACGACGTCGAGGGCGGCGACCCGGCCGACCTGCCCGACGACGTCGAGCTGGAGGACCTGACCGCCGACGTCGAGGCGGACGCCGAGACCGAGGAGACCCCGGACGTCGCCGAGGGCGAGTCGGCCGAGTTCACCTGGGACGAGGAAGAGTCCGAGGCCCTGCGCCAGGCCCGCAAGGACGCCGAGATGACCGCCTCGGCTGACTCGGTGCGCGCCTACCTGAAGCAGATCGGCAAGGTCGCGCTGCTCAACGCCGAGGAGGAGGTGGACCTCGCCAAGCGGATCGAGGCCGGCCTCTATGCCGCCGAGCGGCTGCGCCAGCTCGAGGAGGCCGGTGAGAAGCTGCCGCTGCAGGACCGCCGGGACCTGGGCTGGATCGTCCGGGACGGCGAGCGCGCCAAGAACCACCTGTTGGAGGCCAACCTGCGGCTGGTGGTCTCGCTGGCCAAGCGTTACACCGGCCGCGGCATGGCGTTCCTGGACCTGATCCAGGAGGGCAACCTGGGCCTGATCCGCGCGGTGGAGAAGTTCGACTACACCAAGGGCTACAAGTTCTCCACCTACGCCACCTGGTGGATCCGGCAGGCGATCACCCGCGCGATGGCCGATCAGGCCCGCACCATCCGGATCCCGGTGCACATGGTCGAGGTGATCAACAAGCTCGGCCGGATCCAGCGCGAGTTGCTGCAGGACCTCGGCCGCGAGCCCACCCCCGAGGAACTCGCCAAGGAAATGGACATCACCCCGGACAAGGTGCTGGAGATCCAGCAGTACGCCCGGGAGCCGATCAGCCTCGACCAGACCATAGGCGACGAGGGCGACAGCCAGCTCGGCGACTTCATCGAGGACTCCGAGGCCGTGGTGGCCGTCGACGCGGTGTCGTTCACGCTGCTGCAGGACCAGCTGCAGTCGGTACTGCACACGCTGTCCGAGCGCGAGGCCGGCGTGGTCAAGCTGCGCTTCGGCCTGACCGACGGCCAGCCGCGCACCCTGGACGAGATCGGCCAGGTCTACGGCGTGACCCGCGAGCGGATCCGCCAGATCGAGTCCAAGACCATGTCGAAGCTGCGGCACCCGTCTCGCTCGCAGGTGCTGCGCGACTACCTGGACTAAGCGCCCGGCGCCCGGCAGCCCCCTCACGGAGCCATCCGTAAGGGGGCTGCGGCCTTTCTGCGAGTCCTGGCCCGCGGCCGGCCCCGACGGACCGTCCGAATTCGCGGCAATCGCATCGCGGCCGGGGCCGCCGCCGGTAACGTCCAGGCCCGACCGGCACCGGCCGGCTGGGAGCGGGCGGGAGATTCGCGGTGCGGCACAGGGGCCTGCGGCGGGATGCCACGCAACTCCGGATACCGGCCGCCGTCCTCGCGTCGGTGGCGCTGGCGCTCGCACTGGCCGGGTGCGCCAGCCAGCACCCGCCCGGACAGCAGCACCCGCCCGGACGGCAGCACCCGGCCGCGGTGGTCAGCACCCCGAGCGGCGGGGCCGGCTCCCCCACCGCTGTCAGCTCAGCCACCACGACCGCCCCGCCCAGCAGCCACAGCGCGATCCCGGTGCGGACGGCGGTGGTACGGCCGAGCGTCGTCAGCCATCCGTCCGCGACCACCGCGCGGCCCGCGCCGCGGACCGTGGCCCTCACCAGCCAGCAACCGGCGGCCACGCCGGCCGCGTGCACCCCGCTCACCAACGGCGGCAACTGCTACGAGCCGGGTGAGTTCTGCCGCACGTCCGACCATGGCGCCTCCGGCATCGCGGGGGACGGTGAGCGCATCACCTGCGAGGACAACAACGGCTGGCGGTGGGAACCCAGCGGCTGAGCCGTCCGCCAGATCTTGACCGCCTGCCGGTGGCGGCGCCTATGGTGGACGCCTCATCCGGAGCGTGCCGCCGACCTCGGGGACGGGATGCGATGCACGAACTCGCGATCGCCGAGAGCATGGTCGACGCCGTGCTCGAGCACACCGGCACGGCCGAGGTGCGCGCGGTGCGCCTGGAGGTGGGCACGCTGGCCGGCGTGCTCCCCGACGCCCTGCGGTTCTGCTTCGAGCTCGCCGCGGACGGCACCCCGCTGGCCGGCGCCCAGCTCGACATCAGCGAACCGGGCGGCCTGGCGCACTGCCGGCACTGCGGGGCCGATTTCGGGGTCGACGGGCTGATCCTGCTGTGCCCGTGCGGCAGCGCCGACGTGCGCGTCCTGTCCGGGCAGCAGTTGCGGATCCTGTCGGTGGAGGTGGGCTGATGTGTGCGACCTGCGGCTGCGGCGAGCCGGCCGAGGCGACCGGTCACCGGCACGACACTGCCACGATCACCCTCGAACAGAAGGTGCTCGCCAAGAACGACCGGCTGGCCGAGACCAACCGGGCCTGGCTGGCCGCCCGGGGGCTGGCCGCGGTCAACCTGATGAGCTCCCCCGGCGCGGGCAAGACCACGCTGCTGGTGCGCACCGTGCGCGACCTGGGTGCCGAGTTCCCGATCAGCGTGGTCGAGGGCGACCAGGCGACCGATCTCGACTCCGATCGAGTTTCTGCTACCGGTTGCAGGGTGATCCAGATCAACACCGGTTCCGGCTGCCACCTGGACGCGGCGATGCTGGCCGATGCCCTGTCCACCCTCGACCCGCCCGCGCCGGGGCTGGTGCTGGTGGAGAACGTCGGCAACCTGGTCTGCCCGGCCCTGTTCGACCTGGGCGAACGCGAGCGGGTCGTGATCGCCTCGGTCACCGAGGGCGCCGACAAGCCGCTGAAGTACCCGCAGATGTTCCACTCGGCCTCCCTGGTCGTGCTGAACAAGATCGACCTGCTGCCCTACCTGGACTTCGACACCGACAGTTTCCTCCGATCCGTCAAGCTGATCAGCCACCATGCCGAGGTCCTCCTGCTGTCCGCGACCACCGGCGAAGGCCTGCCCGAGTGGTACGCCTGGCTGCGCGAGCGGCTGCCCGACGCCGCCTAGACGGGGCGTCCGAAACCTTGACAAGCGTCTCCACCGGGGTGTCTGCTCGAACCGAGGATCACACGCCGCCTCGCGTCCGCCCGCTGAGGCGACGTGCCATCTCCGCCGCATAACCCATGCTGCCTGGAGGCCCGTCGTGCCATCCCTCGAAGCGATAGCCGCCGAAGACACGCTGATCCATGTCCTGTGGATCAATGCCGGGCTCAGCTGCGACGGCGACTCCGTCGCCCTGACCGCGGCCACCCAGCCCAGCGTCGAGGAGATCGCGCTCGGCGCGCTGCCCGGTCTGCCGAAGGTCGCGGTGCACTGGCCGCTGATCGATTTCGAGTGCGGACCGGCCGGTGGCGCGGACGACTTCCTGTCCTGGTTCTTCAAGGCCGAGCGCGGCGAACTCGATCCGTTCGTGCTGGTCGTGGAGGGTTCGATCCCGAACGAGTCGCTGCACGCCGAGGGGTACTGGTCCGGCTTCGGCAACGACCCGGCGACCGGCCAGCCGATCACCACCAGCGCCTGGCTCGACCGGCTCGCCCCGAAGGCGCTGGCCGTGCTCGCCGCCGGCACCTGTGCCACCTACGGCGGCATCCACGCCATGGCGGGCAACCCGACCGGCGCGATGGGCGTTCCCGATTACCTCGGCTGGGATTGGAAATCCGGCGCCGGCCTGCCGATCGTCTGCGTCCCCGGCTGCCCCGTCCAGCCGGACAACCTCGCCGAGACGATCACCTACCTGCTCTACCAGGCGACCGGCCAGGCGCCGATGATCCCGCTGGACGAGGCACTCCGGCCGGCGTGGTTGTTCGGCAGCACGGTGCACGAGGGCTGCGACCGCGCCGGCTACTACGAACAGGGCGAGTTCGCAACGGAATACGGCTCGCCGGAGTGCATCGTCAAGCTCGGCTGCTGGGGCCCGGTGGTCAAGTGCAACGTCCCCAAGCGTGGCTGGCTGAACGGCGTCGGCGGCTGTCCCAACGTGGGCGGCATCTGCATCGGCTGCACGATGCCCGGATTCCCCGACAAGTTCATGCCGTTCATGGACGAACCGCCCGGCGCCCGGCTGTCCACCGCCGGTTCCGGCCTCTACGGCACGGCAATCCGCAACCTGCGCCAGCTCACCACGCACACCGTGGACCGGGAACCCAAGTGGCGCACCAAGGGCCGGTTGCTGCGCACCGGCGCCACCCGCACCTGGTGATCGCTGATCCCTCCCCAGTTCCACTCCCCCAGTTCCACCGGCACCCCCACCGGCACGTACCTCGCCCGAAGGGGAGCTCATGACCGCGACGAAGTCCTCCGCCCAGCACCGCCCCGGTTCCGCCAGCGGCAACCTCGTGGAGATGTCCTGGGATCCCATCACCCGGATCGTGGGGAGCCTCGGCATCTACACCAAGATCGACTTCGCCGCGCGCGAGGTGGTCGAGTGCCACAGCACCTCCTCCATCTTCCGGGGTTACTCGATCTTCATGAAGGGCAAGGATCCGCGCGACGCACACTTCATCACCAGCCGGATCTGCGGGATCTGTGGCGACAACCACGCGACCTGCTCCTGCTACGCGCAGAACATGGCCTACGGCGTCAAGCCGCCGCCGCTCGGCGAGTGGATCGTGAACCTCGGCGAGGCCGCGGAGTACATGTTCGACCACAACATCTTCCAGGAGAACCTGGTCGGCGTGGACTACTGCGAGCGGATGGTGGCCGAGACCAATCCCGGCGTGCTGGAACGGGCCAACCAGACCGAGGCGCCGCACGCGGGTGACCACGGCTACCGGACGATCGGCGACATCATGCGCTCGCTGAACCCGTTCACCGGCGAGTTCTACCGCGAGGCGTTGCAGGTTTCCCGTTCCACCCGCGAGATGTTCTGCCTGATGGAGGGCCGGCACGTCCACCCGTCGACGCTCTATCCGGGCGGGGTCGGCACCGTCGCCACCGTGCAGCTGATGACCGACTACCTCAGCCGGTTGATGCGCTACGTCGAGTTCATGAAGAAGGTCGTGCCGATGCACGACGACCTCTTCGACTTCTTCTACCAGGCCATCCCCGGCTACGAGCAGGTCGGCCTGCGCCGGACCCTGCTCGGCTGCTGGGGCTCGTTCCAGGATCCGGAGGTCTGCAACTTCGACTACCGCGACATGACGAACTGGGGCCGGCGGATGTTCGTCACCCCCGGCGTGGTCGTGGACGGGCGGCTCGTCACCACCGACCTGGTCGAGATCAACCTGGGCATCCGGATCCTGCTCGGCAGCTCCTACTACGAGGACTGGGAGGGGCAGGAGGTCTTCGTCACCCGGGACCCGCTGGGCAACCCGGTGGACCGGCGGCACCCGTGGAACCAGCACACCAATCCCAAGCCGCAGAAGCGCGATCTCGACGGCGGCAAGTACAGCTGGGTGATGTCGCCGCGCTGGTTCGACGGCACCGACTACCTCGCCCTGGACACCGGCGGCGGCCCGCTGGCCCGGCTCTGGACCACCGCGCTGGCCGGGCTGGTCGACATCGGCTACGTGAAGGCGACCGGCACCGGCGTGCTGATCAACCTGCCCAAGACCGCGCTGAAGCCACCGGTGACGCTGGAATGGAAGATCCCGCAGTGGAGCAACACGCTCGAGCGCAACCGGGCCCGCACATACTTCCAGGCCTACGCCGCCGCCTGCGCGCTGCACTTCGCCGAGCAGGCCCTCGCCGAGATCCGGGCCGGGCGCACCACGACCTGGGAGCGGTTCGAGGTCCCGCAGGACGGCATCGGTTGCGGCTTCACCGAGGCGGTGCGCGGCGTGCTGTCGCACCACCTGGTCATCCGGGACGGCAAGATCGCGAACTACCACCCGTACCCGCCGACGCCGTGGAACGCCAACCCCCGTGACGTGTTCGGCACGCCCGGGCCGTACGAGGACGCGGTGCAGGGGCAGCCGATCTTCGAGGAGAACGACCGCGAACACTTCAAGGGCATCGACATCATGCGTACCGTCCGCAGCTTCGACCCGTGCCTGCCGTGCGGCGTGCACATGTACCTCGGCGGTGGCCGGCAGCTCGACCTGACGCATACCCCGGCCGGCTCGGTGATCCAGTAATCGCCTGCCATGACTGGGGATACGGAGACCGTGGTGGCCGGCCGGCAGCTGATCGAGCAGGCGGCGGGCCGGGTCGAGACACTGCTCGCGGCCAGCTCCTCCGGCGGCACCGCTGCCCGGGACCGCGCCGAGGAGCTCGTCCGGGTGCTGGTCGAGCTCTACGGCGCCGGGCTGGAACGGCTGCTCGACCTGCTGCACGAGCGCGGCCTGCTCGACGAGGGGCTGCTCGGTGCCCTCGCCGGGGACGAGCTGGTGTCCGGGCTGCTGCTGGTGCACGGGCTGCACCCGCACGACCCGGTCACCCGGATCACCGGCGCGCTGGACCGGCTGCGCCCGCAGTTCGACCAGGCCGGCGGCGAGCTCCAGCTCGTCGAGTTCACCGCGCAGGGCGTGGCTCGGGTGCGGCTCGGCGGCGGGTGTGCCTCCTCGGCCGCGGCCCGCCGGTCGGCGATCGAGGGTGCCGTCCGCGACGCCGCCCCCGAGGTGACCGGGGTCGAGCTGCTCACGGCGCCGCGGGCCTCCGGCGTCATCCCGCTCGGCGACCTGCGCCGGCGCACCGTCCACTCCTCCACGGGCACGGCATGAGCGGCCCCGGCGCGGCGATCGGCCTGCTGCAGCGGCTGGCGGCCGGCCCCGGCAACCGGCCGGACCGGGCGCGCTGCGAGATGTGCGGTGCCCCGACGGCCGCCGAGCACCGGCACGTGGTGGATCTGGAGACCCGCAAGCTGCTGTGCACCTGCCGCCCGTGCGCGCTGCTCTTCACCCTGGACCAGGCCCGGCTGCGGTACCGGGCGGTGCCCGAGGACTACGCCGAGTTCCCCGGTGAGCTGCCACCAGGGCTGTGGGACGAGCTGCAGATCCCGGTCAGCCTGGCGTTCCTGTTCACCAACTCCGCGCTGGGCCGGGCGGTCGCCTTCTACCCGGGGCCGGCCGGTGCCACCGAGTCGGAGCTGCCGCTCGGGGCCTGGGAGGCCGCCGTCGCCGGGCAGCCGGCCCTCGGCCTGGTCCGGCCGGACGTGGAGGCGGTGCTGCTGCGCGCCCCGGCCACCGGCGGCGTGCGGTGCCACCTGGTTCCGATCGACCGCTGCTACGAGCTGGTCGGCCGGCTGCGCCGGGCCTGGCGCGGCTTCGACGGCGGTGGCGAGGCCCGTGCGGAGCTGGCCGGCTTCCTGGCCGAGCTCGACCGGCGCAGCGTGCCCGCCGAGACCCTCGCCCGGCTGCGGGGCCCGTCATGACCGGGTTCGGCTTCAGCGTGCTCGACGTCGCCCCGGAGCCGTACGCCGCGACGCCGATCCTCACCGCCCGGCTGCGGGTCACCGCCGCCGGCGACGACCCGGTGCACGCGGTGGCGCTGCGCTGCCAGGTGCGGATCGAACCGCAGCGGCGCAGCTACGGCAGCGCCGAACGGGAGTCGCTGCGCGACCTCTTCGGCCAGCGGTCGCAGTGGCCCGACACGGTGCGGCCGTTCCTCTGGCTGCAGTGCAGCACGCTGGTGCCGGGCTTCACCGGCAGCACCGAGGCCAGCCTGTCGCTGCCGGCCAGCTACGACTTCGAGGTGGCCGCGGCCAAGTACCTGCACGCCCTCGGCGACGGCGAGATCCCGCTGCTGTTCCTCTTCAGCGGCACTGTCTTCTCCGGCGGCACCGCCTTCTCCGGCGGCACCGCCTCCAGCGGTGCCGTCTCCAGCGGTGCCGGGCCAACCGCGCACACCCCGGCCGGTTTCGCGGTGCAGCAGCTGTCGTGGTCCGCCGAGGCCCGCCACCGGCTGCCGGTCGCCGTGTGGCGGGCGCTGCTCGACCAGCACTTCCCGAACAGCGCCTGGCTGCGGGTGCACCGCGAGACGTTCGCGGCCCTGCAGCACTTCCGCGCCGGGCACGGCCTGCTCGACTGGGACGACACCGTGACCGCGCTGCTGCGCCACGCCTCCGAGGAGGTCAGGTGACCAGCGCCCTGGACGCCGCCCGCCAGGTCGCGGACGCGGTGATGTACGAGGGTTACCTGCTCTACCCGTACCGCTCGTCGTCGAGCAAGAACCGGCTGCGCTGGCAGTTCGGGGTGCTCGGGCCGCCCCAGGCACCGGCCGGGACCGGCGAGCCGGCCACCCTCGGTGCCGAGTGCCTGCTGCGGGCGAGCGGCCCCGGCGACCGGCTCACGGTCCACCTCCGCTTCCTGCAGCTGCAGGCCCGGCAGGTGTACGACGGGGCGGGCCGGCCGGTACCGCTGCTGGCTGCCGGCGGTGACAGCTGGACCAGCTGGGAGGAGGCGGTGCCGCACGAGATCGAACTCGGCCCGTACCGGTTGGACGAGCTCCGCACCGGGTGCGTGGTACCGGTCGAGGTGCCGGGCGGCCGCGAGGCCGAGCCGCTGCCGGACGGGGCCAGGCTGGTCCGCAGCCGGCTGCCGCTGCGGGCCGAGCTGTCGCTGGTCCTGACCGAGTGCGGCCCGGTGCGGCGGCTGCGCCTGTCGCTGGCCAACCGCACCGACGGTCCGGTGCCGGACCGGGCCGCGGCCTCGGCGCGCTCGTTGCTCGGCAGCCACCTGCTGCTGCGCGCCGCCGGGCCCCGGTTCGTGTCACTGCTCGAACCGCCGGCCGGCGCCGCCGAGGCCGCCCGACAGTGCGTGCAGGACCGCTGCTGGCCGGTGCTGATCGGCGCCGGCGACGACCTGCTGCTGATCTCCCCGATCATTCTCTACGACCGGCCCGAGGTGGCCGCCGAGAGCGCCGGGGAGTTGTTCGACGCCACCGAGATCGACGAGCTCCTCACCCTGCGGGTGCTGACCCTGACCGACCAGGAGAAGGCGGAGGCGCGCGCCACCGATCCGCATGCGGCGGCCATCGTCGACCGGTGCGAGGCGATGTCGCCGGCCCAGTTGCAGCGGCTGCACGGGGCGCTGCGCGACCCGCCGGACGTCCCGGCCGGGGCGGAGCCGCCGTGGTGGGACCCGGTCGCCGACGCCTCGGTCGCCCCGGAACGCGACGTGGTCGAGGTCGACGGGATCCCGGTCAGCCGGGGCAGCCGGGTCCGGTTGCGCCCCGGCCGGCGGGCCGACGCGCAGGATCTGTTCCTCGCCGGGCAACCGGCCCGGGTAACGGCGGTGTTCGGCGACGTCGACGGCCAGCGGCACGTCGCGGTGGTGCTGGAGGACGACCCGGCCGCGGACCTGCACGAGTGGTACGGCCGCTACCTGTACTTCGCGCCGGACGAGCTCGAACCGCTGCCGGAGCCCGCAGGCGGCGCCGCGGACCGGGGAGAGGAGGTGTGAGCGATGGCCTTCCTGGGACGGGTCACGTCGGTGATGCTGCTGGCCGCGGTCGCCGGCGGCGTGCTGGCCGGCATCCGGCTGCTGCCCGACATCCAGCGCTACCTGCGCATCCGCAGCATGTGAGGGACGCGATGACCGACAACCTTGCGGTCCGGCAGGTGCTCATCGCCGGGATCGGCAACATCTTCCTCGGCGACGACGGCTTCGGCCCCGAGGTCGCCCGCCGGCTGCCGTCCCGGCCGGGCGTCCGGATCGTCGACTACGGCATCCGCGGCATGCACCTGGCCTACGACCTGCTCGCCGGCTACCGGGCGCTGGTGATCCTCGACCTCCTCCCGCACGGCGCGCCCGGCCGGGTGCGCACGCTGGCGGTCGGCCCGGCCGATCTGGCCGGCGGCAGCTTCGACGCGCACGGCATGGACCCGGCCACCGTGCTGGCCACCCTGCGGACGCTGGGCGGGACGCTGCCGCCGACCTACGTGGTGGGCTGCGCGCCCGTGTCGGTCGAGGAGGGTATCGGGCTCACCCCGTCGCTCGCGGCGGCGGTCGACGACGCTGTGGCGGCGGTGCTCGCGCTGCTCGGCGGCCCGCTCGCCGACCGGCAGCGGCGGACGTTCCTGGTGCGCGGTGTGGTGCAGGGCGTCGGCTTCCGGCCCTACGTCTACGCCCTGGCCCGGCAGCTGGGGCTGGCCGGCACGGTGGCGAACACCGCCGACGGAGTCCGGGTCGAGGTCGAGGGCGAGCCGGCCGCGGTCGCCGCCTTCGGCAGCCGGCTGCCGGCCGAGGCGCCGCCGCTGGCCGCGATCAGCACCGTCGACGAGCAGCCGGTGCCGGTCCGCGGCGGGACCGACTTCACCATCGAGGCCTCCGTGGCCGGGCCCGGCCGCACGTTCGTCTCCCCCGACCTCGCCACCTGCGCCGCGTGCCTGGCCGAGCTCGCCGACCCGGCCGACCGGCGCTACCGGCACCCGTTCATCAGCTGCACCAACTGCGGGCCGCGGTTCACTATCGTCACCGGGCTGCCCTACGACCGGCCGGCGACCACGATGGCCGGCTTCCCGCTCTGCCCGGACTGCGCGGCCGAGTACGCCGACCCGGCCGACCGGCGCTTCCACGCGCAGCCGGTGGCCTGCCCGGCCTGCGGCCCGACACTCCGGCTGGACGACACCGCCACCGGCGAGCAGGCGCTGCGGCTGGCCCGCGAGCTGCTCGCGGCCGGCGGCGTGCTGGCGATCAAGGGCCTCGGCGGCTACCACCTGGCCTGCGACGCGACGAACGAGGCCGCGGTGGCCGCCCTGCGCAAGCGCAAGGACCGTGGCGACAAGCCGTTCGCGGTACTGGCCACCGACCTGGCCGCCGCCCGCCGGCTGGTCGAGGTCGACCGGGACGCGGCCACGCTGCTCACCGGCCCGCAGCGCCCGATCGTGCTGCTGCCCCGCCGGCCCGACGCCGAGGCGGCGGCCGCGGTGGCGCCGGGCAACCCCGATCTCGGCGTGCAGCTGCCGTCCACGCCGGTGCACCACCTGCTGCTCGCCGACCGCCCGCTGGTGCTGACCAGCGGCAACCTGGCCGGCGAGCCGATCGTCACCGACGACCAGCAGGCACGCGTCCGGCTGGCCGGCCTCGCCGACGCCTGGCTCTGGCACGATCGGCCGATCCAGGTCCCCTGCGACGACTCGGTGATCCGGCTGGTGGACGGCGCCGAGCTGCCGGTGCGCCGCTCGCGCGGGTACGCCCCGCTGCCGGTCGCGCTGCCCGTCGAGGTGCCGCCGACCCTGGCCACCGGCGGCGACCTGAAGAACGCGTTCTGCCTGGCCGAGGGCGGCTACGCCTGGCTGTCCGCGCACGTCGGGGACCTGGACGACCTGGCCACCTGGCAGGCGCTGACCGGGGCCGAGGCCCACCTGGAGGCGCTGACCGGGGTCCGGCCCGAGCTGCTGGCGACCGACCTGCACCCGGGTTACCGCAGCGCCCGGTGGGCGGCCGAGCACGCCGCCGGCCGGCCGGTGCACCGCGTCCAGCACCACCACGCCCACCTGGCCGCCTGCCTGGCCGACAATGGCATCGGCGACGAGCGGGTGATCGGCTTCGCCTTCGACGGCACCGGCTACGGCAGCGACGGGGCGGTGTGGGGCGGTGAGGTGCTCGTCGCCGGCTACCGCGGCTTCGACCGCGTCGCACACCTGCCGTACGTGCCGCTGCCCGGCGGCGACGCCGGCGTCCGCAACCCGTGCCGGATGGCGCTGTCGCACCTGCGGGCGGCGGGGCTGGCCTGGTCGCCGGAGCTGCCGGCGGTGGCCGCCTGCGCCGAGCGCGACCGGCTCGCGGTGCAGCTGGACCGCCGCCTCAACTGCCTGCCGACCTCGAGCATGGGACGGCTCTTCGACGCCGTCGCCGCGCTGGCCGGGGTCTGCCAGCGCAGCGGGTACGAGGCGCAGGCCGCGATGGAGCTGGAGGGCCTGGCCCGCGGCCGGGTAGCCGGCGCCGGCCCCGGCTACCGGTTCGGCGACGGCTTCGACCCGGCGCCGGTGCTGGCCGCGGTGGTGGCCGACGTGCTGGCCGGCGCCGATCCCGGCCTGGTCGGCGCGCGGTTCCACCTCGCGGTCGCCGCGGCGGTCGCGGAGCTCGCCGAACGGGCCCGCACGAGCACCGGGCTGAGCCGGGTGGCGCTCAGCGGCGGGGTGTTCCTCAACGGCCTGCTGCTGTCGCTGTGCCGGCACGCCCTCGAGGCCCGCGACTTCGAGGTGCTGCGGCACCGGCAGGTGCCACCCAGCGACGCCGGCCTGGCGCTCGGCCAGGTGCTGGTGGCGGCCCACCGGCGGAGAGGAGGACGGGCATGTGCCTAGCGGTTCCCGGCAAGGTCGTCGACATCTGGCGGCAGGACGCCACCCGGATGGCGACGGTCGACTTCGGCGGCGTGCAGAAGACGGTGTGCCTGGAGTTCGTGCCCGAGCTGGCCGTCGGCGACTACACGGTCGTGCACGTCGGCTTCGCCCTGCAGCGGCTGGACGAGGAGTCGGCGCTGGCCACCCTCGCGCTGTTCCGGGAACTCGGCGAGCTGGAGCTGGAGTTCGGCGACGCCTGGCGGCGGGCGGCCATCGAGGCCGGCCTGCACGAGACGAACGGTGACCGGCCATGAAGTACCTCGACGAGTTCAACGACCCCGAGCTGGCCGCGGTCCTGCTGGCCGACATCCGCGCGACCGTGACCCGGCCGTGGGCGCTGATGGAGGTCTGCGGCGGCCAGACGCACTCGATCATCCGGCATGGCATCGACCAGCTGCTGCCGGCCGAGATCGAGCTGATCCACGGCCCAGGCTGCCCGGTCTGCGTGACCCCGATCGAGGTGGTCGACAAGGCGCTGGAGATCGCGAGCCGGCCGGAGGTCATCTTCTGCTCCTTCGGCGACATGCTGCGGGTGCCCGGCAGCGGCCGGGACCTGTTCCGCGTCAAGAGCGCCGGCGCCGACGTCCGGGTGGTGTACTCGCCGCTGGACGCGCTGACCATCGCCCGCGCCAACCCGGACCGGCAGGTGGTGTTCTTCGGGATCGGCTTCGAGACCACGGCGCCGGCCAACGCCATGACGGTCTACCAGGCCAGCCGGCTGGGCATCGAGAACTTCAGCCTGCTGGTCTCGCACGTCCGGGTGCCGCCGGCGATCGCGGCGATCATGCGGTCGCCGTCCTGCCGGGTGCAGGCGTTCCTGGCGGCCGGGCACGTCTGCAGCGTGATGGGCACCGCGGAGTACCCGCAGCTGGCCGAGCGGTTCCGGGTGCCGATCGTGGTGACCGGCTTCGAGCCGCTCGACATCCTGGAGGGCATCCGGCGCACCGTGCACCAGCTCGAAGCCGGCCGGCACGAGGTCGAGAACGCCTACCCGCGCGCCGTGCCCGAGCAGGGCAACCCGGCCGCGCAGCGGCTGCTGGCCGATGTCTTCGAGGTCACCGACCGGGCCTGGCGGGGCATCGGGGTGATCCCTGCCAGCGGCTGGCGGCTGTCCACCCGCTACCGCGGCTACGACGCCGAGCGCCGGTTCGCGGTCACCGGCATCGACACCGCCGAGTCCACCGAGTGCCGCAGCGGCGAGGTGCTGCAGGGGCTGCTCAAGCCGCACGAGTGCGCGGCCTTCGGCACCCGGTGCACGCCGCGCAACCCGCTCGGCGCCACGATGGTCTCCAGCGAGGGGGCGTGCGCCGCCTACTACCTCTACCGCAGGCTCGAGTTCGCCGGCGGCGGTCACCATGGCTGACCGGCCCGACCTCGCCGGCTGGACCTGCCCGGTGCCGCTGCGCGACTCCCCGGTCGTGGTGATGGGCCACGGTGGCGGCGGCCAGCTGTCGGCCGAGCTGGTCGAGCACCTGTTCCTGCCGGCCTTCGCCAACCCGACGCTGGCCGCGCTGGCGGACTCGGCCGTCTGCACCCTGGGCGGGACGCGGCTGGCCTTCTCCACCGATTCCTTCGTGGTCCGGCCGCTGTTCTTCCCGGGTGGTTCGATCGGTGACCTGGCCGTGAACGGCACCGTCAACGACCTCGCCATGAGCGGTGCCCAGCCGGCGTACCTGTCCTGCGGGTTCATCCTCGAAGAGGGCACCGAGCTCGCGGTGGTCGGTCGGGTCGCCGCCGAGCTGGGCAAGGCCGCCGAGGCGGCCGGGGTGATCGTCGCGACCGGCGACACCAAGGTCGTGGAGGCCGGCCATGGCGACGGGGTCTACCTCAACACCGCCGGCATCGGGCTGGTCCCGGCCGGGGTCGACATCAGGCCGCAGCGCGCCCGCCCGGGCGACGTGGTGCTGGTCAGCGGCGAGCTGGGCCTGCACGGCATCGCGGTGCTGAGCGTGCGCGAGGGCCTGGAGTTCGGCACCGGGATCGTCAGCGACACCGCCCCGCTGCACGGTCTGGTCTCGGCGATGCTCGCCGTCACCACCGAGCTGCACGTGCTGCGGGACCCGACCCGGGGCGGGCTCGCCACCTCGCTGAACGAGATCGCCGGCAGCGCCGGGGTGGGCATCAGCCTGTCCGAACGGGCACTGCCCGTCCCGGCCGAGGTGGCCAACGCCTGCGGGCTGCTCGGCCTCGACCCGCTCTACGTCGCCAATGAGGGCAAGCTGGTGGCTGTCGTGCCGCCGGCCGAGGCGGACGCCGTGCTGGCCGCCATGCGCGCCCACCCGCTCGGCCGGCGGGCCGCCGTGATCGGCGAGTGCGTGGCCGCGCATCCGGGGATGGTGAGCGTGCGCACCGGCTTTGGCGGCACCCGGGTGGTGGACCTGCCGGTCGGCGAGCAGTTGCCGCGGATCTGCTGAGACGCGCCGACGACGACGGTGGGGTCACCCCGATCGGGGTGACCCCACCGTCGTCGTGAGGTGACTTACAGCTCGATGCTGTCGATCGCGACGCGCGAGCCGGCCGACCAGCGGGCCGAGGACCAGCGCGCCGAGCTCCACCGGGCCGAGGACCAGCGGGCCGAGGACCAGCGAGCCGACGACCAGCGAGCCGAGGACCAGCGGGCCGAAGACCACCGGGCAGATGTGAGACGCATTTCTCCTCCTGTGCTTGGTGAAACGGTTGGGGGTTTACTGCATGACGGCCCCCGGCCACCGATCCGCCGATCGGTGGGCGAGTTTCCCGCTGCGCCGAGCGAGGCCCCGAAGCACCTCGACCGCCTCGGCGAGCGTTGTCACCGCCACGACTTCCGCCTTGCCACCCAGCACCCGGCGCGCGTCCTCCACGTCCTCGGGTGATTCGGCAGGCACAACAAAACGGCGCACGTCGGGGTGCGCGGCCACGGCACGGGCCTTGTACTCGATCGCTCCGACGCCACCGACCCGGCCCGCCAGGTCGACGGTGCCGGTCGCCACGACGGTGCCACCGCCGGCCAGCGTGCCGCCGGTGCAGGCGTCGACGATGCTGAGCGCGCAGGACAGTCCCAGCGACGGCCCGCGCAGGTCGGCGGGCAGGTCGAACTCGGCCCGGATGCCGTGTTCCAGCTGCCGGTGCGCGGTGACCACCCGGATCCCCCAGGCGCCGTCGGGCTGGCGGTGCAGGCGCACGGTGCGCGGGGCGTCCGGCCGGCCGTCGGCGCCGCTGCGCAGCACGGTCAGCACCGCCTCGTTCCGGCCCGCCAGCGCGGTGCGCAGCTCGGCCGCCGTCGACACCGGCAGCGCGTCGACGGCTACCACGATGTCCCGCTCGGCCACGCCGGTGGTGTCCACCCGGACCGCGTCGACCAGCGCCCCGCCGCCGACCTCTCGCACGTGCTGGCCCAGCAGGCTGGCTGCCGCGGCGGTGGCCGAGGCCAGCGACCACACGGCGTCCTCGGCTCCGGCCGCCTCGAAGTCCTCCACCGATCGGCCGCCGGTGATCCGCGCCCGGGAGACCACCGCCGAGTGCCGGGTGACGAGGTGGCTCAGCACCTCTCGGGCGGACGGCTGCAGCTCGGCGCGGTACGACACGGCGCAGATCCGGCCGATCGGCTGCCGGGCGGGCCGGCCGTCGAGCAGCAGCCGCTCCCCGTTGACCGCGATCAGCTCGTAGTCCGGCCGCACGGCCGCGAACGGGAGCCGGCCAGAGCGGCGTTCCGGAGCCACCGGGGCAGCCGGCGGCGGCGTCCAGCCGTTGCGCCCACCGTCGAACCTCATCGTCGGAAACTCCTTCGTCTCGCGTGCCTGGCGCGTACCCGAGCCGGGATCGTGAGTGCCGCCAGCCCGTGCGCGGCGCCTCGCTCGACCTGCTGCCGGCTGGTAGGCGATGTGTCACGACCAGTGACCACAGCGTTGCATCCGAGTGAGGTCGCGGCTCTGCCCTTAACGTCCGGCAAACGAAAGCTACACCAACTTCACGCGTTCAGGAACCCCCTTAAGTAATAAGAGTGTTAAGCATCACCGAGGCTACCCGGCGTTGCTTAACAGCTACCAAATGTAGCTGCCTCACATGACATTCACACCATCGCGGACGATGCGTGATCGTGTGATCACGATAGGTGATTAGCCTTTGTTCACCAAGGAAAACTCGATCACTGCCGAACGATGGCGAATCTCCATACTTTGCAGCCGATTCTCAAATTCCGTCCGTCCGGGACGGTTCTGTTCCGGTGCGCTAGCACATCGGGAGGCAACTATGCGAGCGACACTCCGTCGCGGTGCGGGCCGCGCTCCGGCCCTCGTCCGTTGCCGCACGCGACGGGTACGGAGCGGGGCCTCGTGGTCACGCTGCGCGGCCACGCACCGGCCTCCCAGCCCGGCCGGTACCGACCGGGCTGGGAGGCAGGTGCCGACCGGGCGGGCGGGGAAGCCGGTAAGCGGCAGGTGATCGGTGACGGGCCGGGCACGCATGGCGGCAGGTCGACCGGAATCGCTTCCGGCCCGGAGGGACGCCGAGCGGTCCGTCCAGGCATGAGACCAGGACCGGCCGAGGGCTGTCCCGGAGCGGCAGCCGGCCAGCGGACGGCAGTTGCCAGGACGAGGAGGGGACCAGGCTCAGAGTCGGCCCGGAACGCACGAAGGCCGACCCCTCGCCGGGGTCGGCCTTCGGCAGTTCGCTATCTGATCGGGTCAGTCGGTGAAGCCCGCGGACGCCGCCGGCGTCGGCTGGCTCTCGTCGAGCCGCTCCGACTGGTCGGAGATGTGAGCGTCGATCTCCCGGAGCTTCGGCGCGTACTCGCGACCGTGGTGAGCACAGAACAGCAACTCACTGCCGGCCGACAAGGTGACCCGCACGTAAGCCTGGGCGCCGCATCGGTCGCAGCGGTCCACCGCGGTCAATGGCTCCACGGTCAAGGTGCTTGTCACTGATCCCTCGTTTCCTGCGAAATACATCTCGCTGCTCGGTGTCGCGGGTCCGGGTATCTCGTGCTGAGAAGACCCATCGTCGCCGCTTGCTACATACAACCAGTTGAGGCGCGCCGTAGTTCCGTCTTTGCACCCGATCGAGACCTATTTCGCCGGGAGCGAAAACACCGAAACCCCATATGTAACAAGCTTGTTTCACGTCCACGCTGACACTTCGATGGTACCCAGGGCCGCCCGGGGCTAACCGTCCACCCGTCCCTGGGCGCCCGATCCGGCCGCCGGAACGGTGACGAGCCGATCACACAAGGTCACCATCCGGTCACAGCGAGACTCCCCGGGCGATCACAGCAGAGCCATCAAATGCTCGCGACGGGCCTCCAGAAGCTCGACCGAGGCGGCCGAGGACGGCGGTCCCGGCACCGCCGCCCGCAGCTTCGCGTGCAGCTGCCCGTGCGGGGTACCCGTCCGGGCAGCGATCACCCCGACCAGGCGGTTCACCTCACGGCGCAGGTCGGCGGCCGCGCGCCAGCTGGTCCGGCTCAGCTCGCCCTCGGCCGGCTGGTGCTGCACCGGCTCCGGAACCGGGTCGAAGAGCCCTTCCTGCCGGGACCGGCTGGCCCGCTTGCGCAGCTCGCCGTCACGCTGGGAGAGCAACGCCGCGGTCTGCTCGGCGGTCAGCAGCCCGGGCAGGCCGAGGAACTCCTCCTCCTCCTGGTCCGGCAACCGGGCCGACTCCGCGGTCACCGCACGGCCGCCGTGCAGCACGTGCGCGAACTGCGCCTCGGCCTCCAGCGCCTCCCACTCGGCGACCAGGCTGTCCGAGGCCTTCTCCGCCTTCTCCTCCGGCAGCTCGTCGACCAGGTCCAGGCTCGCGTCCGAGGCGCTGGGGGGTGGCAGCACGTGATTGCGCTCGGTCTCCAGCTCGGCCGCCAGGCTGAGCAGCGGCCGGACCGCCGGCAGGAACACCGTCGCCGACTCGTGCCGGGCCCGCGAGCGGACCACCCGGCCGACCGCCTGGGCGAAGAAGAGCGGCGTGCGATAGCTGGTGAGCCAGGCCAGGCAGGCCGCCCGGGGCACGTCCACCCCTTCGGAGACCATCCGGACGCACACCGCGATGCGCGGGCCGCCGGCCGCGAACTGCTCGATCCGCGAGCTGGCCTTCGGGTCGTCGGAGAGGATCAGGTACGGCTTCTGGCCGGTCACCCGGTGCACGATCTGGGCGTAGGCTCGCGCGTCGTCCTGGTCGGAGGCCAGCACCAGGCCCGCCGCATCCGGCATGCCGGCCTCGGCGAGCTGGTCCAGCCGCTCGTCCATCGCGGCGATCACGTGCGGCACCCAGTCGCCCTTGGGATCCAGCGCGGTACGCCAGGCGGCCTGCTCGGTGGACTTGGTGCCCGCCTCGGTCAGCGACGCGGCGATCACCTCGCCCGCCGAGTTCCGCCACCGGGACACGCCGGTGTAGGCCGCGAACACCACCGGCCGCACCACGTGGTCGGCCAGCGCGCTGGCATAGCCGTAGGCGTAGTCGGCCGTCGAGACCAGGCCGCCGTCGCCGTCCGGCTGGTAGCGGACGAACGGGATCCGCTCCCCCACCGCCGTCCGGAACGGTGTCCCGGTCAGGCACAGCCGGCGGGTCACGTTGTCGAAGGCCAGCGCCACCGCGTCACCCCAGGACAGCCCGTCGCCGGCGTGGTGGATCTCGTCCAGGATCACCAGGCTGCGCTTCACCTCGGCCCGCGCGGCGTGCAGCGTCGGCTTGCCCGCGATCTGGGCGTAGGTCGTGACGTAGCCGTGCCGGTCGGCGGCCACCGGTCCCACCGCGTTCGACAGGGTCGGGTCCAGCGACACGCCGAACCGCTCGGCGGCGGCCGCCCACTGAGTGCGCAGGTGGTCGGTCGGGGCCACCACGATGATCCGGTCGACCACCCGGCGCGAGAGCAGGTCCACCGCCAGGGTGAGCGCGAACGTGGTCTTGCCGGCCCCCGGGGTCGCCGTGACCAGGAAGTCCTTCGGCGTCTCGGCCTGGTACCTCGCCAGCGCCTCGCGCTGCCACCGGCGCAGCCGGATGCCGGTCGAGCGGCGGTCGGACAATCTGACGCCGCCCCCTTGGTTCCCGTGCCTGCCGATGGTGCCCTGCTGCCTTCGAGGTTAACCGCCCGGCCGACCGATCCCGGCGACCGACCCGCGCGGTGTGAAGTGCCTCCTGCCGTCACCGGGCGTGTCCACACCGGCGGCCGGGGCGCCGGCTTGCCACACTGGTATCCCGTGACCGATCCCCGGCAAGTCCGCAACCTCGCCCTGCGCACCGTCAAGCACGCGTGGGACGACCGGGTGCTGGGCCTGTCCGCCGAGGCGGCGTTCTGGCAACTGCTCTCGATGCCCTCGCTGTTCCTCGCGCTGCTGGCGGCCCTGGGTTTCTTCTCCGAACTGGCCGGCAAGACCACCATCGACCAGGTCCAGCAGAACCTGCTGGCCGGCTTCTCCCGGGCCTTCAGCGCCGAGGTGGTCGACCAGCTGATCGCCCCGCTCGTGCGGCAGGTGCTGAACCAGGGCCGGGCCGACGTGCTGTCCATCAGCTTCGTGCTCGCCCTGTGGGCCGGCTCCTCCGCCACGGCGACCTTCGTCAACACCATCACGATCGCGTACGGCATGCGCGACCTGCGCGGCGCGGTGCCCAGCCGGCTGCTCGCGCTGGCAATCTACCTGGGCTCGATCGTGCTCGGGGTGATCATCCTGCCCGCGCTCGTGCTGGGACCGACCGTGCTGCCGCGGCTGTTCCCGGACCGGATGCGGGCCACCGCGGACCACGTCATCTCGCAGGCGTACTGGCCGACGGTGGTGATCCTGCTGCTGCTCGGCCTGACCAGCCTCTACCACCTCGCGCCACCGCGCCGGCTGCCCTGGCGGCGCGGCGTGCCGGGCGCGCTGCTGGCCATGACGATCTTCCTGGCCGGCTCGGCCGGACTGCGGCTCTACATCTCGTTCATCATGTCGCACAACCACGCCTACGGGACGCTGGCTGCGCCTATCGCGGCACTGCTGTTCTTCTACCTGCTCGCCCTGGGGGTTCTGCTCGGCGCCGAGCTGAACGCCGAGATCGAGCGGGCGGCACCCAGCCGGCGGGCGGCGGCGCGTCCCGGCCGGGGCTGGCAGCCGCTATCGGGCCAGGAGGCCGGCAGCACCGGTGAGGCCGCCTCCGATCCGGACGCCGGCACGGCGTGAGCCTGGCTCAGCCGGAGCCGCCCGGCGGCAGCGAGTCGTAGATCTCCTTGCAAGCGGGGCAGACCGGCGAACCCGGCTTGGCCGCGCGGGTGACCGGGAAGACCTCGCCGCACAGCGCCTCGACCATGGTGCCGAGCACGGCACTCTCGGCGACCTTGTTCTTGCGGACGTAGTGGAAGACCTTGTTGTCCTGGTCTGCGTCGGAGGTCTTCGGAGCGTCCAGGGTCTGGGTAGTCACGCCCCGATTCTGCCATCGCTCGCGGCAGCCGCTCGTTCAGATATCGATGATCGTCGGTGGCTCGTCCCGGTCGGGGCGGGGTGGCTGGGAGGCGCCGCCGTCCGGGCGGTCCGCAGGCCCGGCGGTGAGCTCACGGTCGCCGTGCAGGCCGGGCAGGAACCGGCGGAACTGCGCCTCCTGCTTCGGCGGCCGGTCGTTGGCGATCAGCACCGCCGACCAGGGCAGCACCGCCGCCGCCGCCACGAACGCCGCCGCCAGCCAGCCCGAGAAATGGAAGGTGCTGGCCGCGCCGATGATGCACAGGGCGCGGATCGTCATCATGATCAGATACCGCTTGCGGCGCCGGTCGAACTCGTCGTCCACGTTGACCGGGGCCTCAGTGATGAGCACCGGCCGGTCCGGGTGTCGCGACGATGGACGCACAGGGTCCATCGTGCCACCGATCGCCCGATCGGCCACCCTCTCCAACGATGATCTTTCCGACAGATCGCACCCACCCGCGGACGGGGGCGAGCCACCCGCCGTGGGCACCGACCCGGCGGGCTGGGCACCATAGAGCGGTGTCCACGCCGACGATCGTGCTGCTGCACGGCCAGCCCGACACCTCGGCGAGCTTCCAGCCGCTGCGGCGCCGGCTGCGCGAGCAGTTGCCGGGGGTGCGGGTGCTGACCCCGGACCGTCCCGGGTACGGCGCCAACCCGCGGCCGGCGCTCGGCTACGCGGGCAACGTCGAGTGGCTACTCGGCTGGCTCGCCGGCGCCGGAGCGGGCCCCACGGTGCTGGTGGGGCACAGCTGGGCGGGTGGCATCGCGCTGCTGGCCGGTGCCCAGGCACCCGACCGGGTCGCCGGGCTGGTGCTGCTCGCCTCCGTCGGGCCGTCCTGCCTGCTCGCCGTCGACCGGCTGCTGGCCGCACCGGTGGCCGGTGAGCTGATCGCCTGGGGCACGCTGCAGCTCGGCCGGCCGCTGATCAGCCGGCGGGCCCGGCACCTGGTGATCAGCCAGCAGGACGTCGCCGACCGGCCGTACGCGCGCACCAGCGGCCTGGCGATGCGCCACCGGCCGGTGTGGCGCAGCTTCCTGACCGAACAGCGGGCCCTGCTCCGCGAGCTGCCCGCGATCGAGCATTCGCTGGCTCGCATCGACCTGCCGACCGCGGTCATCAGCGGCACCCGCGACCCACTCATCCCGGCCGAGACGCCGCGACAGCTGCACCGGCGGATCGACGGCTCCACCGAGCACCGGATCGACGGCGGCGGGCACGACCTGCAGCTGCGCGAACCGGTCGCCGTCGCCCGGCTGGTCGCCGAGTTCGCCCGGCCGCTGATCGACGACCGGTCGGCGGCCCGCGCTGCCGGGGACGTCTCGTGATCAGCCCGGTGCTGCCGGTCCCCCTGCTCGACCGGCTGGCCGAGGCGGCTCGCGCCCACTACGGCTCGGCGGCGGTGGCCGATGCGCTCGGCCTGGCGGGGCAGGCCGCGCTCAGCCGGGGCGACCTGGCCGGAGCGGCGCGGTTGGTCCGCGGCGGGTCGGCGACCGAGGTGCTGGTCCGGCTGTTCCTGCTGGGCCGGCCGGTGCCGGCTGCCGCGGCGGCCACCGCGCTGGCGCCGCTGCCGGTCGCGGCTGCGGTCGCGGCCGGCCTGCTGAACGCCGACGGTGACGAGGTGCGCGCCGCACTCGACCTGCGACCGTATTCCGAGGCGGACGGCCCGGACTGGTGGCTGCTGTCCGACCTCGGTGCCGACGTCCGGCTCGGGCCGCTGCACCCCGAGCACGTGCTCGGCGTCGGCCAGGCCGCAACCACGCTCGCCCAGGCGACGGTCCGCGCCCCTGCCGACCGGGCCCTGGATGTCGGCACCGGGTCCGGCGTGCAGGCGCTGCACCTGTCCCGGCACTGCGCCTCGGTGACCGCCACCGACATCAGTGGCCGGGCGCTCGCCTTCGCCGCCGCGAACGCCGCGCTGAACGGCCAGCGGTGGCAGCTGCGCGAGGGCTCGCTGCTCGAACCGGTGGCCGGTGACCGGTACGACCTGATCGTCTGCAACCCGCCGTTCATCGTGGGCCCGGGTTTCACCGCCGGTGCCGGCGGCTACACCTACCGGGACAGCGGGTTCGCCTCGGACTCGGCCTCCCGCCGGCTGGTCGAGGGGCTTCCCGCGCACCTGAGGCCGGGCGGCACCGCCCAGTTGCTCGCGAACTGGGCCATCGGCAGCTCCGAGGACTGGCAGGACCGGGTCGCCGGCTGGCTGCCCGAGCACGGCGTCGATGCCTGGATCTGGCAGCGCGAGGTGGCCGAACCCGGCGAGTACGTCTCGCTGTGGCTCCGCGACGGCGGGGAGCAGCCCGGCACGCCGGACTGGACCGCCCGGTACGACCGCTGGCTGGACTGGTTCGCCGAGACCGGCACCGCCGCCGTCGGCATGGGCCTGGTGAGCATCCGGCGCACCGACCGGCCCTCCGAGATCGTCTGCGAGGACGTGCCGCAGCCGTACCAGCCGCCGATCGGGCACGCCGTCGCCAGCTGGTTCGACCGCCGCCGCTGGCTGGCCGGTCACGATCCCCTCGACGCCAGGCTGGTGGCCGCCCCCGACCTGGTGCTCGACACCGCCTCGACGCTGGCGGCCGGCCAGGGCTGGGCGGCGGCCCGGACCACGCTGCGGCAGGCGAGCGGCATGCGCTGGGAGGTCGAGGTCGACGCCGCGATCACGATGCTGGTCGCCGCGAGCACCGGCGAGGTCCCGACCCGGCTGGTGCTCGAACTGCTCGCCGACGCCACCGCAGCGCCGGTCGACGATGTCGCCCGGGCGCTGCGGCCGGTCCTGGTCGATCTGATCGGGCGTGGGCTGCTGGGGCCGGCCGAGTTGGCGCCCAGCCGGCCCCCGTCCCCCGTCGCGCTCCCGGGGTTGCCCTGATGCGAGCGGTCGTGCAGCGGGTCACCAGCGCGTCGGTCTCGGTCGACGGCACGGTCGTGGGCGAGATCGGGCCGGGGCTGCTTGCCCTCGTCGGGGTCACCCATGCCGACACGGACGCCGAGGCGGTCAAGCTGGCCCGCAAGATCGCCGGCCTGCGGATCCTGCGGGACGGCGCCCGGGACGAGTCCGCGGCCGACGCGATCGGCGCTCCGGTCCTTGTTGTGAGCCAGTTCACCCTGTATGGCGATGCCAGTGCGGGACGGCGCCCGAGCTGGCAGGCGGCCGCGCCCGGTGCGGTCGCGGAACCACTCGTGGCGGCGGTCGTCGCCGAACTGCGCAGACTCCGATTGCCCGTGCATACCGGCAGATTCGGCGCCATGATGGCCGTCGCAAGCGTCAACGACGGCCCGTTCACGGTGCTGCTCGAAGTCTGACCCACCGCCAGGCCGCGCCGCGCCCGGCAATCCACTCGGCCATCCGGCCGCGAAATCTCATTGGTTAGCCACAGCCCAACGGGGAACAACCCAGATAACCAATCGTTGTATTGGGCGGGAGAAAAAGACCCCAGGAGAGGGACAGGACTCCAACGTGACGCAGTCAGCAACCACTACAAAGCGGCGCAAGCCGGCCTCGCGCACGCTCCCCGGACACCGCGCGGGACGGCCGACGGCCACGTCGAACGACCAGATCACCTCGAGCGATGCAGAGCTCGAATCCGCTCTCGCGATCGCTGACACCGAAGACGACAACGTCGCCACCGCCGACCTCGACGAGGTCGTGCAGGCCGCCGACCTGGTGCGGTCCTACCTGAACGAGATCGGCAAGGTCTCCCTGCTCACCGCGGTCGAGGAGGTCGAACTCTCCAAGCGGATCGAGGCCGGTCTCTACGCCTCGCACCTGCTCTCCACCAGCAAGCGCATGTCGCTGCCGCGCCGGCGTGAACTGCAGGCCCTGGCCGCTGACGGCGAAACCGCGAAAGACCTGCTGCTGCGGGCAAATCTCCGCCTGGTGGTGTCTCTGGCCAAGCGTTACACCGGCCGCGGCATGCCCTTCCTGGACCTGATCCAGGAGGGCAACCTGGGCCTGATCCGCGCGGTGGAGAAGTTCGACTACACCAAGGGATTCAAGTTCTCGACCTATGCCACCTGGTGGATCCGGCAGGCGATCAGTCGGGCGATGGCAGACCAGTCGCGCACCATCCGGCTGCCGGTCCACCTGGTCGAGCAGATCAACAAGATGCAGCGGATGCGGCGCGAACTCGGCCAGAGCCTCGGCCGGGATGCCACCGACGAGGAGCTGGCCAAGGAACTCGACATCTCGGTGGACCGGCTGCACGAACTGGTCGACCACGCTCGTGACCTGGTGAGCCTCGACCAGACGGTCGGCACCGAGGAGGACTCGTCGCTGGGCGACTTCATCGCCGACGGCGAGGCGACCAAGCCGACGGAGGCCGTCGAGTTCGAGCTGATGCGGCGGCAACTCGCCAGCATCCTCGATTCGCTCGAACCGCGCGAAGCCGCCGTCGTCCGGCTCCGCTACGGCCTGGCGGACGGCAACCCGCACACCCTGGACGACATCGCGCGCAAGTTCAGCCTGTCGCGGGAGCGGATTCGCCAGATCGAGCGCGAGACGATGGCGAAGCTGCGGCATCCGTCGCGGGCCCAGTCGCTCCGGGACTACCTCGAGGCCTGATTCCAGGCCGGCCAAGGCTCTTTCGTGGTGAGCCGGGGGCCGGACCAGCTTCGGTGAGGCTGGTCGCGGGTCGCCACGTCTCGCTCCGGGAGTGGGGAATGCAAGGGGTGCCGATGGGCACCGGTCCGTTGGGACCGGTGCCCATCGGCGTTTTACGGTATCCGGGTGGATCCACTGACCGCCTTGCGCCGGATCGCCTTCCTGCTGGAACGCGAGCTTGCCCCCACCTATCGAGTGCGGGCCTTCCGGAACGCCGCCGCCGTGGTCGTCGCACGCGGTGACGCCGAGATCGCACACCGGGCCGCGGCCGGCAGCCTGGAGGAGTTGGGCGGCATCGGCAAGGTCACCGCGAGTGTGATCGCCGAGGCGCTGGCCGGCACGATCCCCGACTACCTGGAGAAGCTCGAGCAGCAGGCCGGTCCGCTGATCGAACTGGACGCCGACGCGACGGAGATCTGCCAAGCGCTGCGGGGCGATCTGCACACCCATTCGGACTGGAGCGACGGTGGCAGCCCGATCGAGGAGATGGCCGTCGCGGGTATCGAGCTGGGTAATGCCTACCAGGTGCTCACCGACCACTCCCCGCGACTGACCGTGGCCAACGGGCTGTCCGCCGCGCGGCTGGAGCGCCAACTGGCGGTGCTCGACGAGCTGCGCCCCGGGCTCGGCGAGTTCCGGTTGCTGAGCGGCATCGAGGTCGACATCCTCGACGACGGCAGCCTCGACCAGGCCCCGGAACTGCTCTCCCGGCTGGATGTGGTCGTCGCCTCGGTGCACTCGAAGCTGGCGATGGAGCCCGCCGCGATGACCCGGCGGATGCTGGCCGCAGTGGTGAATCCGCACACCAGAGTGCTGGGGCACTGCACCGGGCAGATGACGGGCGGCCGCCGCCATCGCCCGCCGAGCCGGTTCGACGCGGCAGCCGTCTTCGCCGCGTGTGCGGAGAACGGCGTCGCGGTCGAGATCAACAGCCGGCCCGAGCGGCTCGACCCGCCCGCCAACGTGCTGGAGGTCGCGGTGCGGGCCGGGTGCCTGTTCAGCATCGACAGTGACGCGCATGCCCCTGGGCAGTTGGACTGGAAACCGTACGGTGCCGCCAAGGCAGCGGAGTGCGGGATCGCCGCGGATCGGATCGTGAACAGCTGGCCGGTCGACCGACTGCTGGACTGGGCAGCCCGGCGGGCCTGACCAGCCCGGGTCGGCTGGTCGGCGCGGCCGTCCCGAGTGTCAGGGACCGGTGGCGACCGGGCGTCCCGGGTCGGCGATCCACTCGCTCCAGGAGCCGGGGTAGACCCGCGCCGCCATCCCGGC
>DATJNU010000182.1:0-3337 GCA_035507775.1 Jatrophihabitans sp. | reverse complement strand
ACCGGCCCGGTGCCCGGTAGGTACCGCACGGGGTCTTGCTGGTCAGCACAACCCGGATGCGCCCGCGGTAGGCGGGCACCCGGTAGGGGCCGGGCAGCATCGCCACGGTCAGCTCGGGGACGGTGATCCCGTGCGTCCGGCAGTAGGCGCCGTTGTCGTGCAGCACGTCGTCGCGCAGCGCCGTGATCCTGCCGCCGGCGTCGAACGCGGCCGCGATCCGGTGTGACTGCTGCCGCGAGTGGTTCACCGCGACCAGGTGCTCGGCGCGATCCTCGGCCCACTTCACCGGCCGCCCGAGCCGCCGGGCGAGCCAGGGCACCAGGAAGTCCTCCGGATAGAACTCGCCGCGCACGCCGAATCCGCCGCCCGCGTCGACCGCGTGCACGTGGATCAGGGTTTCGTCGACGCCCAGCATCGATGCCAGCACGTCGCGGTTGAACACGGGCACCTTGGTCATGCCGAAGATCGACAGCGCGCCGCTGCGCCGGTCCACGTCGGCCAGCAGCGCCCGGGGCTCCAGCGGCACCGCCGTGTGCCGGCCGGTCTCGATGCTGGTCTCGACGACGCGGGCGGCCCGCGCGAAGGCGGCGTCGACGTCGCCATAGCCGAGGGTGAAGTCGGCGGCCACGTTCCCGGACCGGAACAGGCCAGGCGAGCCGTCGGCTATCGCCCGCCGGGCGTCCAGCACGGCTGGTTCGTCGTCGATGTCGATGTCGATCAGCTCCGCGGCGTCCTCGGCCGCGTACGGGTCCTCGGCGAGCACCGCGGCCAGCGGTTCGCCGACGTACCGGACTACGTCCGCGGCCAGAACCGGCTGCAGGAACTCGGTCAGGTCGATGCCCTGCAGCGGCAGCCGGACCGGGATGGTCAGCCCCGGCGGCAGGTCGGCGGCGGTCACCACGGTGATGACACCTGCGGCCCGGGCCGCGCACCGGGTATCCACCGAGCGCAGCCGGCCGTGAGCGACGGGGGAGCGGACGACCCGAGCCCAGCACTGCCCGCTGGCGCTGATGTCGTCGCCGAACCGGCCGAGCCCGCGCAGCAGCCGCGGGTCCTCCTTGCGCGCCGTTCTCGTGCCCACCGAGGTCATGGCCCGCTCCCCGCTTCCCCCTTGCTTTCGGCGGGGCTGTGCCGCGACCGGGCGGTGGCCAGCAGGGCTTCGACGATGCCCTGGTAGCCGGTGCAGCGGCACAGGTTCGAGGCGGCCAGCTCGCGGATTTCCGCCTCGGTCGGCTCGCCGGCCCCAGCCGCCTGCCGCTCGGCCAGGTAGCCCTCGGCCAGCATGAGGAAGCCCGGCGTGCAGAAGCCGCACTGCAGGCCGTGGTGATCGCTGAACGCCTGCTGCAGATCCGAGAGCTGCTCGCCGTCGGCCAGCCCCTCGACGGTGGCGACGTCGCAGCCGTCCGCCTGCACCCCGAACATCAGGCAGGACCGGACCGGCGAGGAGTCGACCAGCACCGTGCAGGCACCGCAGATGCCGTGCTCGCAGCCCAGGTGTGTGCCCGTGTACCCGAGGTCGTGGCGCAGCATGTCCGCCAGCGTCCGGCGTGACTCCACAGCCAGCTCGTGCTCCCGGCCGTTGACCCGGACCCGGATCTGCCTGACGTCCTTCACGCCGCCCCCTCCCTTTGCTCCCCGCCCAGCCCGTCGCGGGCCAGCGCCTGGTCGGCCAGCGCCGCGCATACCTCGGCGGGCAGCACCGGGATGTGGTCGAACGAGATCCCGGCCGGGCGCAGCGCGTCGTTGATGGCGTTCAGCACGGCCGCGGGTGCGCCGATCATCCCGCCCTCGCCCATGCCCTTGGCGCCGGTCTCGCTGAACGCCGACGCGGTCTCCAGGTGCGTGACCTGCACGGGGCACAGTTCCGCGGCGGTGGGGGCCAGGTAGTCCATCAGCGTGGTGCTGGCCGGCTGGCCGTCCTCGCTGTAGCGGATCCGCTCCATCAGCGCGGCACCGACGCCCTGCGCCACGCCCCCAGTGACCTGGCCGTCCACGATCATCGGGTTGATCACCACGCCACAGTCCTCGACCACCAGGTACCCCCGGAGCCGGATCTCGCCGGTGCCGGGGTCGATCGTCACCATGGCCGCGTGGCACGCGTTCGAGAACGTGCCGGGCGGGTCGAAGCTGGCCCTGGCCTCCAGCCCGTAGCGGAGTTCCTCGGGCAGCCGGTGCGTCTGGAAGTGCACGATCCGGGCCAGCTCGCCGACCGGCAGCGCCGCGCGTTCGTCGCCGCGGACCCGCGCCGATCCGTCGGCCAGCTCGATGTCGTCCGCGCCGGCCTCGAGCAGATGCGCGGCCACCTGCCGCAGCTGGCGGGCGACCACCGCGGCGGCCCGGTCGGCCGCGCCGCCGCCGATCACGATCGAGCGGCTGCCCCAGGTTCCCCAGCCGTAGGAGGCCAGGTCGGTGTCGCCCTGCCGCAACCGGACCTGCCCCGGGTGCACGCCCAGCCGGTCGGCCACGATCTGGGCGAACGTGGTCTCGTGCCCCTGGCCGTGGCCGCAGGTTCCGGTGGTGACGATCACCTCGCCGGACGGGTCCATCCGCACCATCGCGGTGTCGTAGCCGGGTGTCATCGCCATCCGGCGCTGCGACATCGTCGGCGTGCCGTAGGCGGTCCGCTCTGAGAAACACGCGTAACCCACACCGGCCATCAGGGCGGCGGCTTCACCGGCGGGCGTCCCGTTCAAGAAAGTCTCTTTGACCTTCCGCTCGGCCAGATCGAGCGACTCCCGGTAGCTGCCCTCGTCATAGCTGATCCCGTTGACGCCGGTGTAGGGGAACTCGCCCGGCCCGATCATGTTGCGGCGCCGCACCTCGAGCGCGTCGATGCCGAGCTCGGCGGCGGCCTTCTCCATCAGCCGCTCCATGACGAGGACGAGCTGAGGCCGCGACACGCCGCGGTACGGCGCTGTCGGTGCCTTGTTGGTGGCGACCGCGCGGCCCCGGGCCCGGTAGGCCGGGACCTTGTAGATGCCGGGCAGCTCGGTGCACGCCATCAGCGGCTCGACCGCCGACGTGAACGGGAACGCCGAGTACGCGCCGACGTCGCAGTCGATCTCGGCCGCGAGCCCGAGGATCCGGCCGTCGCAGCCGAAGCCGGCGCGCACCCGGTAGCGCTGCTCGTGGCCGTGGAACGAGGCGGTGAGGTTCTCCTGCCGGTCCTCGATCCAGGACACCGGGCGGCGCAGCCGGCGCGCGGCGTCGGCAACCGCGATCTCTTCCCGGCCGACCACGCACTTGAGCCCGAAGCCGCCGCCGACGTCCGGCGCGATCACGCGCACGCCGTGCTCCGCGATGCCGAGGGCCTGCGCCACACCGGACCGCACCTGAT
>DATJNU010000181.1:0-3305 GCA_035507775.1 Jatrophihabitans sp. | reverse complement strand
CGGCGGCGAGCAGCACGGCCCGGTGCTCGAACGCGGTGCGACTGGTCAGCAGCGAGTGCGCAAGGTCGGCCGGCCTGTCCGTCTTCCGGTCCAGGTGGTCGGCCAGCCTGGCGGCCTGCCCGCGCAGCGCGGCCGGGGTGCGGCCCGACAGCGGGAAGGCGAGCAGGCCGTCCCCGTCCAGGCCGCCGGCCGGCACCTCGGCAGGACGGGACTCCGACGGCACCGCTTCCAGCACCAGGTGGCAGTTGGCCCCGCCCATCCCGAACGAGCTGACCCCGGCCAGCAGCGGCCCGCCGTCGTCCGGCCACCGGCCGCGTTCGGTCTGCACCCGCAGCCGCAGCCCGGCCAGGTCGATCGCCGGGTTCGGCCGCTCGTGGTTGAGGGTGGCCGGCAGTTCCCGGTGCGCCAGGCTGAGCACCGTCTTCACCAGGCCGGCCGCCCCGGCGGCGCCCTCCAGGTGGCCGAGGTTGGTCTTGACCGAGCCGACCCGCAGCGGCGCGTCCGGTGCCCGGCCGGTTCCGTGCACGGCGCCCAGCGCGGCGGCCTCGATCGGGTCGCCCAGCCGGGTGCCGGTGCCGTGCAGCTCGACGTACTGCACCGCCGACGGCTCCACGCCGGCCTGCGCGCAGGCGGCCCGCAGCACCGCCTCCTGGCCGGCCTGGCCGGGCGCGGTGAGCCCGTCGGTGGCGCCGTCGTTGTTCGCCGCGCTGCCCCGGATGACGGCGTAGACCCGGTGCCCGGCCGCGACCGCCCGCTCCAGCGGTTCCAGCAGCAGCAGCGCGCCACCCTCGCCGCGCACGAAGCCGCTGGCCCGCTCGTCGAAGGTGTAGCAGCGCCCGTCCGGCGACAACGCTCCGAACCGGGCGGTGGCCAGCGCGCTCTCCGGTGCCAGGCACAGGTTGACGCCGCCGGCCAGCGCCACCTCGGACTCGCCGGCCCGCAGGCTCTGGCAGGCCAGGTGCACGGCGGTGAGCGAGGACGACTGGGCGGTGTCCATGGCCACGCTCGGCCCGGTCAGGCCGAGGGTGTAGGAGATCCGGTTGGCGATGACCGCCCGGCTGAGCCCGGTCGCGCTGTGCTGGGTGACCGCGGCCGGCCCGGTGGCGGCGGCCAGCTTGGCGTAGTCGTCCCAGACCGCGCCGACGAAGACGCCGGTCCGGCTGCCGGCCAGATCCGCGGGCAGCACGCCTGCGTCCTCGATCGCCTCCCAGCCCAGCTCCAGGGCCAGCCGCTGCTGCGGGTCCATCGCTGCCGCCTCGCGCGGCGAGATGCCGAAGAACTCCGGGTCGAACTCGTCCACCCGGTCCAGGTAACCGCCCCGGCGGGCGTGCTCGGGCAGCGCCGCGACCGCCGCCGGGTTGCGCCGGCGCGCCTCGGCCCACCGGTCCGCGCCGAGCTCGCCGACGGCGTCGGCGCCGTCGGTCAGCAGCTGCCAGAACGACCCCGGGTCCGGCGCACCGGGAAAGCGACAGGCAATGCCGACAACGGCAATCCCGGTCACGCCGCCGGCCCGACGAGCTCGGCGAGCCGGTCGCGTTCGCTCGCCTTCAGCGGTGGCTTGACCAGCTCCGGCCGCTGCGGGCCCTTGCGCAGCTCGGCCAGCACGGCCGGGTCCTCCAGGCTGGTGGCGGGCTCCGACAGCGTCGACACGGCGGTGGTCGCCGCGCTCAGCACCGGCGACCGGATCGCGGTGGCGCCCAGCAGGTCGGCGAACCGGGCCCGGTCGGCGGCCTCGGTGGTCAGTCGCGGGTCCGTGACCTCGGCCCGGACGTCCGGGTAGCGCAGGTCCTGGGCGGCGGCGAAGATCCACGGGTCGTCCGCGCAGGCGGCCACCGCGGCCTGCGCGGCCCGGGTCAGCGGCGCGCCGAGGCCGTGCTCGGCCAGAGCCGCGTCCAGCGCGACCGCGGCCCGGGCGGCGACGCTCATGCCGTGCCCGTACACCGGGTTCAGCGCGGCCAGCGCGTCCCCGAGCACGACCAGCCCGGCCGGCCAGCGCTCGGCCCGCTCGCAGAAGATCCGCCGGCTGGTGGTGCTCCGGGTCCGGCGGACCTCGGTCAGCGGCTCGGCGCCGGCGACCAGCTCGGCGACCAGCGGGTGCCGCAGGCCGCGGGTGAACGCGTCGAAGTCCTCCTCGGCCGCGCCCGGCTCGCCGCCCCGGGTGCCCGACAGGGTGACCATCCAGCGGCCGCCCTCGATCGGCAGCAGCACCGCGTTGCGGCCGGGCTCGCCGGTCCGGTGGTCGGCGTAGACGCTGACCACCGGGAACGTGTCGGCCAGGACGGCCGGCGCCCGGAAGATCCGGGTGGCGTAGACGATGCCGGGGTCGACGCGCTCGGTTGCCGGCTCCGGCACGCCGAGGGTGGCCAGCCAGCGTGGCAGCGCCGAGCCGCGGCCGGTGGCGTCCACCACCAGGTCGGCGGCCAGCCGTTCCGGCCGGTCCGAGCCCAGCTCCCGCACGAGGGCGCCGGTCACCCGGGCGGCGTCGCCGAGCAACTCGACCACCTCGGTGGCCGGCCGCAGCCGGATCCGGGGCGCGGCCAGCGCGTGCTCGCGGACGACCGCGTCGAGCAGCGGCCGGCTGCACGCGATCATGAACTGGGTGCCGGGGAACCGGTGCTGCCAGCCGTGCGCGGTGAGCGAGACCATGTCCTGGTGCACGCCGATCCGGCGGGCGCCCGCGGCTTGCCAGCCGTCGGTGACGCCGGGCAGCAGCGACTCCATCGCCCGCGCGCCGCCGGACCACAGCAGGTGCGCGTGGTGGCCCTGCGGGGTGCCCTTACGCGGACCGGCACCAGGCTCGGCGCCGGAGGCCCTGGAAGCGCCGGAGGCACCGAACGCGTCGGCCGCGTCGCGGTCCAGCACGGTGACCTCGTCGACGTGCCGGGACAGTGCGGTCGCGGCCAGCAGGCCGGCCAGGCCGCCGCCGAGCACGAGGGCGCGCGTGGGTGAACTCATCGGCCTCTGCTATCTCCCGGTTCGTCCGGCTCGTCGGGGTTCAGCCTGGCCGAGAGCAGCCGGGCGGGGCGAGCACTACCCCACCCCTAAATCCACCGCCTGGCCCCAGTTGCCCCGGCCACCGACCCCACATCCGGCCCGGGCGCCCCCGGTTTCGATAGCCACCATCCGCACGGTGCCCCGATGATCGGAGGCGTTCACCGCGACGAGCCCGTTCATCGCGACGAGCCGTTCAACACGACGAGCACGGAGGCTGGCATGACCGTCGACGCCGGGCTGCCCGAGGAGATCCGGCAGCTCTTCGCCTGGCTGGACGGCATGCGCGACGCCGGCCCGGTCTACCTGGACGA
>DATJNU010000180.1:0-3255 GCA_035507775.1 Jatrophihabitans sp. | reverse complement strand
TGGAGCAGGTGTTCGGCGCGCTGTCGCTGCTGTTGAACGGCGGCGGCGTCGGCCAGCTGCAGCAGATCACCCGCGAGCTGAACAAGGCCGCGAGCGGCAACGAGGCGCAGCTGCGCACGTTCCTGACCAGCGCCGACGCGGTGATCGGCCAGCTCGACAAGCATCGCGACTCGATCAGCACCGCGCTCGACGGGCTGGCCGCGCTGTCGGGCACGCTGGCCGCGCACGACACCGAGATCAGCACGGTGCTGGCGAACTTCGCCCCCGGCCTGCAGGTGCTGGCCGACCAGCGCCAGCAGCTGGTCGGCATGCTGCAGTCGCTGGACCGGCTGTCGCAGGTGACCATCAGCACGGTACGGGCGAGCCAGGCCGACCTGGTCGCCGATCTCCAGCAGTTGCAGCCGATCCTGCGCAACCTGGCCGCGGCCGGTTCGGCGCTGCCCCAGTCGTTGCAGGTGCTGCTCACCTATCCGTTCGCCGACGGCGCGCTGTCCGCGATCAAGGGCGACTACCTCAACACCTTCATCACCACCAACTTCCGCACCCCGGGTGGCACCGTGGTTGGCGCGCCGAGCTGGCCGGCGGTCCCGGCGCAGCGCCAGCACGGCGGGCAGCCGACCACGATCGGGCCACCGCCGAGCCTGCTGCCGTCCACCAGTTCGGTGGTACCGGGGCTGACCAGCTCGGCCATCGTGACCTCGCCGTCGACGTCCCCGTCGGGCAGCGGTTCCGGCTCGGGCACCCCGTCCGGTTCCGGCAGCGCGTCCGGTCCCCGCAGCGCGTCCTCGGCCAGCAGCTCCGGGAGCGGGCGGTGAGGGTCTCCGCGCGCATCCGGCTGCAGGTCACCGCGTTCGTCGTGATCGCCCTGCTCGGCGTCAGCTACCTGGCCGTGCGGTATGCCGGGCTGGGCCGGCTGGTCGGCTCGGACGGCTACACCGTGCAGCTGCAACTTGCCGATTCCGGCGGCATCTTCTCCAACGCCGAGGTCACCTACCGCGGCGTTCCGGTGGGCAGGGTCGGCGAGCTGCGGCTGACCGCGACCGGCATCAGCGCCGACCTGCACATCACCTCGCACCGCAAGATCCCGGCGAGCCTCACCGCGGTGGTGGCCGACCGGTCGGCGATCGGCGAGCAGTACGTGGACCTGCGGCCGGGCTCGGCCGACGGCCCGTACCTGCGGGACGGCTCGGTGATCCCGCAGTCCGACACCGCGCTGCCACCACCGGTCGACCAGCTGCTCGACAACGTGAACCGGCTCGCCGCCTCGGTGCCCGCCCGGCCGCTGAACACCCTGGTGGACCAGCTCAGCCAGGCGGTGGCGGGCTCCTCGACCGACCTGCAGACCCTGATCGGCTCGGCCGACCAGCTCGTGCAGCGTGCCAGCGCCGACTTTCCCCAGCAATCGCAGCTGATCGACGCGACGCGCACGGTGCTGGCGACGCAGCAGCAGGAGGCCGGCAGCATCACCTCGTTCAGTTCGAACCTGGCGCTGCTGGCCCACCAGCTTCGCTCGTCGGACCCCGACCTGCGCCGGCTGATCGCCACCGCGCCGGTCGCCGCGAACCAGGTGAGCGGCCTGGTCAGCGACATCGGCGACTCGGCCGGCATGCTGATCGGCAACCTGCTCACCGTCTCCGACCTGACCCTGGCCAACCTCGGCGGGGTCCGCGAGCTGCTGGTCACCTACCCCCAGGCGGTCAGCGTCGGCTCGTCGGTGATCACCGCGAAGGGCATCGACGTCGGCCTGTCGCTGACCTTCTTCGACCCGCTGCCCTGCACCAGCGGCTACCGCGGCACGGTGCGGCGGCCGGCCTCGGACGTCTCGGCAGGCCAGCCGCTGAACACCTCGGCCGGCTGCACGCAGCCGGCCGCTGGCTCGGAGGTCCGCGGTTCGGCCGCGGCGGCCTCGCTCGGACGCACCGCCGCGCAGAGCTGGCCGGGCACCCTGCTGGGTGGCGGCCAGGCCGGCGACGCGCCGAGTACGCTGCGAGGATTGCTCGGTTTGGGTGATTGATGAGGTCAGGTAACGCCATGCGGCTCCGGGGCAGGTCGACGATCCTGCTGGCCGTGCTGGCCACCGCCGCGCTGGTCTTCGCGGTGCTCGGCTGGACGGGCTGGTGGCAGGCCGACCACGACGGCTCGCTGGGCTACGCGCACAGCCGGGACGCGGTCGCGCTGGCCGCCCGGCAGGACATCGTGCTGCTCAACACGCTCGACTACCAGCACCTGGACGCCGGCCTGCAGACCTGGCTGGCGGCCTCGACCGGCACCCTGCACGACCAGCTGTCACAGGTCGGCGCGGCGGACAGGTCCTCGATCGTCGCGGCCAAGACGGTGACCTCCGGCAAGGTGCTGGCCGCCGCGGTGACCCAGCTCGACGACCGGGCCGGCACGGCGACCGTGATCGCCTCCGTCGAGATCACCGTCACGCCGGCGGGCAGCAAGGCCACCGTGAAGCGGAACCGGTTCACCGCCACCATGTCGCGGGTGGGTGCCGCGTGGAAACTGAGCGACCTGCAGCAGGTGCCGGTGAGCGTCTCGTGAGCGACCTGGACCGCGCCGAGACCGCGGCAACTACCGAGACCGGCGCAGCTAGCGAGACCGGCGCAGCTAGCGAGACCGGCGCAACTACCGAGACCATGGCGGACACCGATGCCGCCGCGGCAGGCACCGAAGCTGCCGAGCCGATCGAGGAACAGCCGGCAGCCGCAGCGGAAACGCCGCGTCCCGGATCACGCTGGCTGGTGCCGGCGGCACTGGCCGCGGTGACGGTGCTGCTGGCCGGCACCGGCGCCGCCCTGGAGTTGCGTGCCCATCACCTGCGCTCCGCCCCCGCGGCGGCGAACCAGGCGCTGGTCGACGCGCAGGCCACCACCGAGGTGATCGGCCAGGTCAGCACCGCGCTGGGCAAGGTGCTCAGCTACGACTACGCCCACCCGGACGCGACCCAGCAGGCGGCGAGCCAACTGCTCACCGGGGACGCGGCCAGCCAGTACCGCACGCTGTTCACCGCCCTGCAGCAGAAGGCGCCCGGGGAGAAGCTGACCCTGACCGCCAAGGTGGTCACCGCCGGCGTCGAGTCCCTGCGCGGCGACACCGCCCGGCTGCTGGTCTTCCTCGACCAGTCCTCCACCCGGGCCAGCGACAAGCAGAGCAGCATCTCGGCCGCCCAGCTCGACATCACCGCGGTCCGCCGGGGTGATGGCTGGAAGATCAGCGAGCTGCTGCCGCTCTGAACGACGGAGCGGGGGGGGG
>DATJNU010000179.1:0-8744 GCA_035507775.1 Jatrophihabitans sp. | reverse complement strand
CCGGCGTTCCAGCGGGATGTGCTTGGTCGCCAGCGCGCCGAAGCCGGTGGAGATGCCGTAGTGCGGTTCGGCGTCGTCGGCCAGCGCGGCCACGATCGCCCGCGACCGGGCGATGGCGGTCAAGCTGTCCTCGGTCAGCTCCACCGGGGCGCCGTCCCGGGCCACCGCCAGCAGGTCAGTTTCGGAGATGGGGCCCGTGCCCACCGACACCGTCGTCATGACCGCCATCCTGCCGGACGCCCACCGCGGACCGAAGCCGGGTCGCACGTGCATCCGCTCCCGGGGTCGGCGTGTCGGCCCGTGGTGGCCGGCCCGCCAGCATATCCGCAGTCTGCAGTCACTACTGTGCGAAACAGCACTTTACGGCGTACGGTGATTTTCGTTAGCCAGGGTAACTAGCTACGGGAAAGCCGCCTCCCATGACCGATCCGCAGACCCCACCGGCCGTCCGGTACCCGGCTCCGCGGGCCGGCTGCCCGCTCGCACCGCCACCGGCCTACCTCGAAGCCCAGGGCCGGCCTGGCCTGCCCCGGATCGAGCTGTGGGACGGCACCCGTCCGTGGCTGGTCACCCGGTACGACGATGTCCGGGCGGTGCTGGCCGACCGCCGGTTCAGCGCCGACTCCGCCCGGCCGGGCTTTCCGTTCGTCTCGGCGGCGGCCCGGACGGTCGGCACCCAGAACCGGACGTTCATCCGGATGGACGATCCCCAGCACCAGCGGCTGCGCCGGATGCTCACCGGGGATTTCCGGGTCCGCCGGATGGTCGAGCTGCAGCCGCGGATCGAGCTGCTGGTGACCCGGCTGCTGGACGAGTTCGTCGCGGCCGGCCCGCCGGCCGACCTGGTGGCCGGCTTCGCACTGCCGGTGCCGTCGCTGGTCATCTGCCTGCTGCTCGGCGTGCCGTACGCCGACCACGCCTTCTTCCAGGAGCGCAGCCGGCTGATGCTCGACCGGTCCAGCGACCCGGCCGCGGTGGCCGCGGCCAACCAGGAGCTGCACGACTACCTGGTGGCGCTGGCCGGCCGCAAGGTGGCCGACCCGGACGACGGGGTGCTGGCCGAGCTGGTGCACCGGCACGAGCTGACCGGCGAGCTCAGCCGGGCCGAGGTCGCGCAGATGGCCCGGCTGCTGCTCGTCGCCGGGCACGAGACCACCGCCCACCAGCTGGCCCTGTCGGTGCTGGCGCTGCTCCGCCACCCCGGCCAGCTCGCCGGGTTGCGCGCCGACCCGGACCGGATCCCGGCCGCGGTGGAGGAGCTGCTGCGCTACCTCTCGGTCGTGCACGGCGGGGTGGGACGGCTGGCGACCGAGGACGTCGAGCTCGCCGGCACCACCGTCCGCGCGGGTGAGGGCGTGCTCTGCCTGCTGAACGCGGCCAACCGGGATCCGCGGACGTTCGGGGCCGGCCTGCGCGTGGACCGGGACGCTCGGCACCACGTCGCCTTCGGCTACGGCGTGCACCAGTGCCTCGGCCAGCCACTGGCCCGGGTCGAGCTGGCGGTCGCGCTGCGGGCGCTGCTGCGCCGGCTGCCGGGCCTGGCGCTGGCCGAGCCGGCGGCGCCGCTGCCGTTCCGCGACGAGATGGTGGTCTACGGCGTCCACCGGCTGCCGGTGATCTGGTGAGCGAGGTGCGCGTCACCGTGGACCGGGACCGGTGCGTCGGCTCGGGGATGTGCGCGCTGACCGCCCCGGAGGTCTTCGACCAGGACGGCGTGGGCCTGGTGATGCTGCTGGCACCCCGGCCGGCGGACGTGCTGGCCGGGATGGTGCGTGCGGCCGCGGACCTGTGCCCGGCCCGGGCGATCGCCGTGCATCGTGGGGACCGGCCCGAGTAGGTTTGACTCCCATGAAGGCAGTCGTGCTGGCCGGTTTCGGCGGTCCCGAACAGCTCTCGCTCGCCGAGGCACCGGACCCCTCCCCGGGCTCGGGCGAGGTCCGCCTGGCGGTGGCCGCCACCGCGGTCAACCGGGCCGACCTGCACCAGCGGGCCGGCAACTACCCGCCGCCACCCGGCGCCTCGGAGATCCTGGGGCTGGAATGCAGCGGCCGGATCGCCGAACTCGGCGAGGGGGTGACCGGCTGGCAGGTCGGCGACGAGGTCTGCGCGCTGTTGGCCGGCGGCGGGTATGCCGAGCAGGTCTGCGTGCCGGCCGTGCAGCTGATGCCGGTGCCGGCCGGGCTCGACCTGACCCGGGCGGCCGCGCTGCCCGAGGTGGCCTGCACGGTCTGGTCGATGGTCTTCGACTCCGCACCGGCCGCGCACCTGACCCTCGGCGAGCGGTTCCTGGTGCACGGCGGCAGCTCCGGCATCGGCACGATGGCGATCCAGCTGGCCGCCGCCCAGGGCGCCCGGGTGTTCGCCACCGCGGGCTCGGCACGCAAGGTCGAGGCCTGCCGCGAGCTCGGCGCCGACGTCGCGATCAACTACCGGGAGCAGGACTTCGCCGAGGTGATCGCGGCCGAGACCGGCGGCGCGGGGGTCGACGTCATCCTCGACACGGTCGGGGCGAAGTACCTCGCCGCGAACGTCGGCTCGCTGGCGACCGGCGGCCGGCTGGCGGTGATCGGCCTGGTCGGCGGCGCGACGGGCGAGCTCAACCTGGGCGCCCTGATGGCCAAGCGGGCCACAGTTCATGCGGCCGGCCTGCGGGCCCGCCCGGTCGAGCAGAAGGCCGCGATCGTGGCCGGCACCATGGCTCACGTCTGGCCGCTGATCGAGGCCGGCCGGGTGCGCCCGGTGATCGACACCGTGCTGCCGCTGGCCGACGCCGCGCAGGCGCATCGGCTGGTCGAGGCAAGCGGCCACATCGGCAAGGTGGTGCTGACGACCGGATGACCGAGCCCGATCGGACGACGCTGCCCAGCATCGAGGACGCCGCGCTGCTGGCCCAGGTGAGCCGCTATCTAGGACAGGATGTGCAGATGAGCGAAGAGCAGTCCCGGTTCGACGACGCGCGGCACGGCGATGCCGAGGACGTCGTGGTGATGGGCCAGGCCGACGGCTCCCCCGACGGCCGCGAGCCGGACGGCGACGAGTCGGACGGCCCGCAGGACGTGATGTCGCAGGTCGAGCAGCCGGCCAAGGTGATGCGGATCGGCACCATGATCAAGCAGCTGCTGGAGGAGGTGCGCGCCGCGCCGCTGGACGAGGCCGGCCGGGTCCGGCTGCGCGAGATCCACCAGTCCTCGATCAAGGAGCTGGAGGACGGGCTGGCGCCGGAGCTGCGGGACGAGCTCTCGCGGCTGTCGCTGCCGTTCTCCGAGGAGACGGTGCCCAGCGAGGCCGAGCTGCGGATCGCCCAGGCCCAGCTGGTGGGCTGGCTCGAAGGCCTGTTCCACGGCATCCAGACCGCGCTGTTCGCCCAGCAGATGGCCGCTCGCGCCCAGCTGGAGCAGATGCGGGGCCGAGCACTGCCCGGCCAGGTGGTGCCGGGCCAGGTGATCGCCGGCATGCCCGGCCGGCCCGGATTCGAACCGGCCGGGGAGCACGGCACCGGCCAGTACCTGTAAGGCTCAGCCGAGCAGCCGGTGGATGAGCCCGGCGACCGCGTCCTCGTCGTTGGACTCGGCGAGCACCGAGCCGGCCGCGGCCCGGGCCGCCGGGTGGGCGTTGGCGACCGCGTAGGACTGGCCGGCCCAGCGCAGCATCGGGACGTCGTTCGGCATGTCGCCGACGGCCGCGACCGCCTCCTGCGGCACCCCCCGGTGCGCGGCCAGCGACGCCAGCCCGGTGGCCTTGGTGACACCGAGCGCCGAGATCTCCACCAGCGCCGAGTGGCCCGACCGGGTGACCGTCACCAGGTCGCCGACCAGCTCCTCCACGGTGTCCATGAAGGCGTCCGGCAGCAGGCCGGGCCCCTTGGCCAGCAGCTTCACCGCGGGGACGGCCAGCAGCTCCGGCAGCTCGCCGATCGTCACCTGCGGGATCGGCCGGCCGCTCCGGTCGGCGGCGGGCACGATGTCCCAGTCGTGGCGGTAGCCGGGCTCGGCGGCGAAGTTCAGCCCCTGCTCCAGCCCGAACGCGATCTCCGGGACGGCCCGGCGCAGGATCCCGGTGACCTTCTCCAGCAGGCCGACCTCGATCGGGTGGCTGGCCAGCACCGTCTCGGTGTGCAGGTCGTAGGTGACCGCGCCGTTCGCGCCGACCGCGATGCCGGTGTGGCCGGTCGCGTCGGCCACCTCGTGCAGCCAGCGCGGTGGCCGGCCGGTCACGAAGGCGACGATCAGCCCGGCGGACTCGGCCGCGGCGAGCGCCGCCCGGGTGGCGGCCGAGGCCGTCCCGTCGCTGCGCAGCAGGGTGCCGTCCAGGTCACTGGCCAGCATCCGGACGCGCCCGGCCCCGCTCGTCACCGCGGGGCCAGCACCTCGGCACCGCCCAGCCAGGGCCGCAGCGCGGCGGGGACGTAGACCGAGCCGTCCGGCTGCTGGTGGTGGTCGAGCAGGCAGGCGATGGTGCGGCTGATCGCGCACAGCGTGCCGTTCAGCGTGGCCACCGGGCCGGTGCCGTCCGGGTAGCGGGTGCGGATGTTGAGCCGCCTGGCCTGGAAGGTGGTGCAGTTCGAGGTCGAGGTCAGCTCGCGGTACGTCCCCTGCGACGGGAACCACGCCTCGATGTCGAACTTGCGGGCCGCGCTGGAGCCCAGGTCACCGGCGGCCACGTCGATCACCCGGTACGCCAGCTCCAGGGAGTCCAGGAACTCCCGCTCCCAGCCGAGCAGCCGCTCGTGCTCGGCCTCGGCCTCCTCGGCCCGGGTGTAGCTGAACATCTCGACCTTGTCGAACCAGTGCACCCGGATGATGCCCTTGGTGTCCTTGCCGTACGAGCCGGCCTCCCGGCGGAAGCAGGAGGAGAAGCCGGCGTAGCGCAGCGGCAGGTCGGCCAGGTCGAGGATCTCGTTCGAGTGGTAGCCGGCCAGCGCCACCTCCGAGGTGCCCACCAGGTAGAGGTCGTCCTCGGCCAGCCGGTACACCTCGGCCGCGTGCGCGCCCAGGAAGCCGGTGCCCTCCATCGTCTCGGGCTTCACCAGGGCCGGGGCGATCATCGGGGTGAAGCCCAGCTCGGCGGCCTTGGCCATCGCCAGGTTCACCAGGGCCAGCTCCAGCTGGGCGCCGACGCCGGTGAGGAAGTAGAACCGGGCGCCGGAGACCTTGGCGCCGCGCTCGGTGTCGATCGCGCGCAGCCCGACACCCAGGTCGAGGTGGTCCCGGGGCTGCGCGACGGCCGGTGGGGTGCCGACCGTCTCCAGGGTCACGAAGTCGGCCTCGCCGCCGGGTGGGGCGTCCGGCGAGACGACGTTCGGCACCGCCAGGTGTGCCGCCCGCAGCGCCCGGTCCGCCTCGGCCTGGTCCGCCTCGGCCTGCTTGACCTCGGCGGCCAGCTCCTTGGCCCGGGCCAGCACCGCCGGGCGTTCGTCGGCCGTGGCCGAGCGCACCGAGTTGCTGACCGCCTTCTGCTCGGCGCGCAGGGCGTCGGCGCGCGCGACGGCGGCCCGGCGGGCCTCGTCGGCGGCGAGCAGGGTGTCCACGGCGGCCGGGTCCGCGCCGCGGGTGCGCTGCGAGGCGCGGACCAGGTCGGGGGTGTCGCGGACGATTCGCAGGTCGATCACCCGCTCACGATATAGAGGGCGGCCGAGGCGGTTCCGATGTGATCCGGGCGGCAGCCGTTCCGCGCGGTATGACGGGCCCCGGACGGGGGTTGCCGACCGGTTCGACCCGCCTTGCCCGGCACCTGATATGGCACCGCTGATGTTAAATCCCGGTGAGGAGTTGCTATCGGCTGCTCAGTCGTGGATTGTTCGCCATGTGCACGATGTCGTCCTGCTGTTCATCGTCGTGATCACCGCCCTTGCCTTCGATTTCACCAACGGTTTCCACGACACTGCCAACGCGATGGCGACGTCCATCGCGACCGGCGCGCTGCGCCCGAAGACTGCCGTCGCGCTGTCCGCGGTGCTGAACCTGCTCGGTGCCTTCCTGTCGATCAAGGTCGCCGCCACGATCGCCAGCGGCATCGTCTCCTCGACCGCGATCACGCTGCCGATCGTCTTCGCCGGCCTGCTCGGCGCGATCGCCTGGAACGTGCTCACCTGGTCGTTCGGCCTGCCGTCGTCGTCGTCGCACGCGCTGATCGGCGGCGTCATCGGCGCCACCCTGGTCTCGGCCGGGATGTCGGCGGTGCACGGGCACTCGATCGTGGCCAAGGTGATCGTGCCGGCGGTGCTGTCGCCGATCATCGCCGGCGTGGTGGCCGGACTGGCCACCCGGCTGGCCTATCGCAGCGCTCGCCCGGCCGAGCGGCCCGCCGCGCACCGGTACTTCCGGTACGGCCAGCTGGCCTCGGCCTCGCTGGTCTCGCTGGCCCACGGCACGAACGACGCCCAGAAGACGATGGGCGTGATCACGCTGGCGCTGATCGCCGACCACCGGCTGGCCGCGCATGCCGACCCGCCTGCCTGGGTGATCGTGGCCTGCGCGCTGGCGATCGCGGCCGGCACCTACTTCGGCGGCTGGCGGGTGATTCGCACGATGGGCCACAAGCTCACCCACATCGAGCCGCCGCAGGGCTTCGCCGCCCAGACCGCCGCGGCGACCGTGCTGCTCACCGCCACCCAGGGCGGCCTGCCGCTCTCGACCACCCACATCACCTCCGGGGCGGTGCTGGGTAGCGGGGTCGGCAAGCGCGAGGCACACGTCCGCTGGGGCGTCGCCGGCTCGATGGTGATCGCCTGGCTGCTCACGCTGCCCGCCGCGGCGCTGATGGCCGCCGGCCTCGGCTGGATCATCGGCGACGGCGGCCGGGTCCAGGTCATCGTGGTGGCGGTGGTCGCCGCAGCCCTGCTCGGCGCGGCCTGGCTGTGGTCGCGCCGGCACCCGATCACCGCGGACAACGTCAACGAGTTCCCGGAGCCGGCCGATCGTGCCATCCGCGACCGGGAGCGCCCCGTGCTGGAGCAGGCGGTATGAGCTCGTACGTCGACCTCGCGACCCTGCGCAACGTGGTCGTGGTGGCCCTGGTGCTGGGCCTGGGCATCACGCTGCTGTTCTCGGTGGCGGTGCGCGCCCTGGTCACCGCCGACGAGCAGCCGAGCGCGGGCCTCGGTCAGCGGCTGCTCGCGGCCGGCTGCCTGCTGATCGTGCTGGCGGCGGTGGCCGTCGGGCTCTGGGCGGTGCTGGCGAAGTAGCCCGCCGCGGGGCCTCTAGGCTGGCGGGATGACCAGCGCAGACCGCCTTCCGATCAAGATGCTGCACGACCGCGTCCTGGTGAAGGTCTCCACCGAGGAGGGCGAGCGCCGTTCCTCCGGCGGCATCCTGATCCCGGCCACGGCCCAGGTCGCCAAGCGCCTGATCTGGGCCGAGGTGCTGGCGATCGGCAATCACGTCCGGTCGGTCGAGGTGAACGACCAGGTGCTGTTCAGCCCGGACGACCGGCACGAGGTCGAGATCGCCGGCGAGGAGTACCTGCTGCTGCGCGAGCGCGACATCCACGCGGTCGCGGCCAAGCGGATCGATGCGAACACCGGTCTGTACCTGTAAATCCGGCCTCAGCCGCTGCCCTGCTCGCGCAGCCGGTCCAGCCAGGCCCGGGCGTCGGCGAAGTCCGCGTCGGCGTTGCCGGCCAGCAGCCCGGCCTGCCGCCCGTCCCGGCGCGGGTAGGAGCCGAGATAGCGGACGTCGGCACACAGCCGGTGCAGCGCGGCCAGGGCCTCGGCCACCCGCTGGTCGGCCAGGTGCCCCTCGCAGTCGATCGAGAAGCAGTACTGGCCCAGCTCGCCCTTGGTCGGCCGCGACTCGATCCGGGTCAGGTTGATGCCCCGGGCCGCGAACTCGGTCAGGATCTGCAGCAGCGCGCCGGCATGGTTGGCCCGCGGGAGGATGACCAGGCTGGTCCGGTCGTTCCCGGTCGCCGGCGGGGCCGGCCGGGGCCGGCTGAGCAGCACGAACCGGGTCACCGCGCCAGGCTGGTCGGCGATGTCGTGGGCCAGGGTGGTCAGCCGGTAGAGCGCGGCGGAGCTGGACGGTGCCACCGCCGCGTCGTAGCGGCCGGCAGCCACCGCCTCGGCCCCGGCCGCGGTCGAGCCGACCAGTTCCACCGCTGCGCGCGGTAGCTCGGTGAGCAGGTACCGGCGGACCTGGGCCTCGGCGTGCGGGTGGGTGGCGATGCTGCGGACGTCCGCCAGCCGCGCGCCCGGCCGGGCCATCAGGTCGAAGACCACCGGCAGGAACGTCTCGGCGACGATCACCAGCGGCCGGTCGGTGATCAGCGCGTCCAGGGTGGCCGGGACCGCGCCCTCCACCGAGTTCTCCAGCGGCACCACGGCCCCGGTCACCGCGCCGTCCCGCAGCGCGTCGACGGCCTGGGTGACGGTGCCGTACGGGACCAGTTCGGCGCCGCCGGCCAGGCGCTGCGCGGCCGCGTGCGCGAACGTGCCGGCCGGGCCGAGGAAGGCGTAGCGGGCGTCCGGCACCGGCCCAGCATAGAGCCGGCCGCCGGTGCCGCGGCCCGGTGCGCAGGCGTGGGTGCTCAGTGCGCCAGTGCGGCGCGGACCGCTTGCTCCTCCTCCGGCGACAGCGCGTGCTCGCCCACCCCCGCGGTCAGGGACTTGGCGTAGAGCCGGGTGTCGGAGGCGCTGGCGATCGAGGTGAGCGTGACGCCGTTGCCGTGCTCGTCCAGCAGGGCCAGGCTGAACGACAGCCGCCCGCTCAGGTCGTCGAAGGCGTCGTAGCGCACCAGCGCCACCCGGC
>DATJNU010000178.1:0-10914 GCA_035507775.1 Jatrophihabitans sp. | reverse complement strand
GGAGCCGGGGTTCACCCGCACCGCGACGGTGGTGACGGACCGGCAGCAGGGCCGGCTGGTGCTGGCCGGGCTCCGAGATCTGACGCTGCTCAACACCACCCGCTCGGAGTTCGCCGGCTTCGCCCGCGACCGCTACACCACCCTGCCGGAGACGGCGGACCGCGTGCTGGCCACCTCCGTCACCGCCCGCTGGAGCTACCGCGAGCCGGGCACCCACGACTGGGCCGGCTGCTTCGACCGGGCCCGCACGGCGTTGGTGGAGGCGTTCGCCGACACCTACAGCCACTCGCTGCAGCAGACGCTGTACGCGATGGGGGAGCGGGTGCTGCGGGCGCTCCCGGAGGCCGACCAGGTCCGGCTGGTGCTGCCGAACCGGCACCACTTCCTGGTCGACCTGCAACCCTTCGGCCTGGCCAACGAGAACGAGGTCTACCTCGCGGCCGACCGTCCGTACGGGGTCATCGAGGGCGCCGTGCTGGCCGACGACGCGGTGCCCGGCGGGCAGCTGCCGTGGGACTGACCGGGCGGCCGCGCACCATTCCGGAGGAGGTCGCCCGGCAGGTTGCCGCCCGCCCCGGCGCGACGGCGATCGTCGAGGGCGCCGACCGGCTCGACTACCGGCAGCTGGCCGCCGAGTCCGACGCGGTCGCGGCCCGGCTGGTCGCCGCCGGGGTCCGGCCCGGCGAGCGGGTGGGCGTCCTGCTGCCCCGGTCGGCCGAACTGATCGTGGTGCTGCTGGGCGTGCTGAAGGCGGGCGCCGCCTATGCCGGGCTGGACCCGAAGTGGCCCGCCGCCCGGCTGGGTTCGGTGCTCGACCAGCTCCAGCCGGCCGCCGTCGTCGCCCGGCAACCGACCGTCCCGGCCGGGGCGCCCCGGCTGCCGCCGTCCGGGCCCGCACCGGCCGGCGTCCGGCTGCCGCGGGTGCGGCCGGACGACCCGGCGACGGTGTTCTTCACCTCGGGCACCACCGGCGTCCCCAAGGGGGTGCTCTCACCCCACGCCGCCACCACCCGGCTGTTCGGCGATGGCGGCCTGGCCGGATTCGTACCCGGAGCCGTCGTGCCCCAGGTCGCGCCGTCCTCGTGGGACGCCTTCAGCCTGGAGGTGTGGGGCGCGCTGTGCGCCGGCGGCACGGTGGCCGTCTTCGGCGACGACCACTTCATGCCGTTCGACCTGGCCGAGCTGACCCGGCAGCACGGCGTCACCTGCGCCTGGCTGACCGCCTCGCTGTTCAACCTCTTCGTCGACACCCAGCCCGGCTGCTTCGAGGGGCTGCGCCAGCTCTACATCGGCGGCGAGCGCCTCTCGGTCCCGCACGTCGCCCGGTTCCGGCAGCGGCATCCCCGGATCCGGCTGTTCAACGGCTACGGCCCGGTGGAGTCGTGCGTGTTCGTCAGCGTCCACGAGATCGGCCCCGCCGACCTGGGGCCCGGCGGGGTGCCGGTCGGCACCGCGGTGCCCGGCACCGAGCTGTTCGTGCTGGACGGTGACCGGCTGTGCGAGCCGGGCGAGATCGGCGAGATCGTGGCGGCCGGTTCCGGCCTGGCCCTGGGCTATCTCGGCGACCCGCAGCTCACCGAGCGGAAGTTCCCGACCCGGGTCATCCGGGACCGCCGGCTGCGGGTCTACCGCACCGGCGACCGCGGCTGCGTCGACGGGCGCGGGGTGCTGCACTTCCGGGGCCGGTCCGACCGGCAGGTCAAGGTGCGCGGCCACCGGATCGAGCTGGCCGAGATCGAACGGGCGGCCGGTGCCGCGCTGCCGATCGAGCAGTGCGCGGTCGTGCCGGTGCCGGACGCGACCGGAGCGGTGGACCGGCTGGTGCTGGCGTTCACCGACGGCACGCCGGCCGGGCCGCTGCCGGCGGCGCGGGTGGCCGAGCTGCGGCAGCTGCTGGCGGCCCGGCTGCCGGACTACGCGGTGCCCGGCGGCTACTGCCGGGTGGCGTCGTTCCCGACCACCGCGAACGGCAAGCTCGACCGGGAGGCGCTGCGCCGCCTGGTGACTGGTTAGCCTGGCGCCATGGCCGACCTTCACGATCTCACCGCGCTCGAGGCCGCCGCCGCCATCCGGGACGGCCGGACCAGCTCGGCCGAGCTGGTCGAGCACTGCCTGGACCGGATCGGCCGGCTGGACGGCGAGCTGGGAGCGTTCGTCACGCTCACCCCGGAGCCGGCCCGGGACCAGGCCGCCGCCGCCGACCGGGCGGTGCGCGAGGGTGCCGAGCTGCCGCCGCTGCACGGGGTGCCGACCGCGATCAAGGACCTGAACCTGACCGCGGGGGTGCCGACCAGGTTCGGCTCGGCGACCATGCTGGACTTCGTCCCCGACCTCGACGACCACGTGGTGCGGCTGCTCCGCGAGGCCGGCACCATCTCGCTCGGCAAGACCGCGACGCCGGAGTACGGGCTGCCCTGCTACACCGAGACCGACATCGGCGCGCCCGTCCGCACCCCGTGGGACACCGGCCGGCTGGCCGGCGGCTCCTCCGGCGGGGCTGCCGCGGCCGTGGCGGCCGGCCTGGTCCCGATCGCCCAGGGCTCGGACGGCGGCGGCTCGATCCGCATCCCGGCCAGCCTGAACGGGCTGTTCGGCCTGAAGACCGCCCGCGGCCGGATCTCGCGCGGGCCGGTCGACCTGGACTCGTCCGGGCTGTCGGTGCTGGGCCCGCTGGCCCGCACGGTGCGCGACGCGGCCGCCTTCCTGGACGCGACGGCCGGCCCGCAGCCCGGCGACCCGACCTGGGCGGCGCCGCTGCCGGCCGGCGAGAGCTACCTGGGCTGGTGCGACCGGGCCCCGGAACGGCTGCGGATCGGTCGCTACCTGGCACCGCCGATCCCCGGGGCGGTGGTGGATCCGGACTGCGTGACCGCCTGGCAGCGGGCCAGCGAGCTGCTGGCCGGCCTCGGCCACGAGGTGGTCGACATCGAGCTGCCGATCCCGCCGGCGGCCATCGTCGCGTTCGAGGCGGTCTGGGCGGTCGGCGCGGCCGCGATCCCGGTGCCGCCGGACCGCGAGCACCGGTTGCGGCCGCTCACCCGCTACCTGCGCGAGCGGGGCAGCCGGGTCAGCGGCGCCGAGTACGCCACCGCGGTCGGCCAGCTGGGCCTGATCAGCAGGCAGGCGATCGCCGCCACCGCCGGGTACGACGCGGTGCTCACGCCGACCCTGGCGATGCCGCCGCGGCCGGTCGGCTGGTTCTGCGGCACGCCGGACGACCCGGTCGATCCGGCCGAGGACTTCGAGCGGCAGAAGATGTTCACGCCGTTCACCGCGGTCTACAACGCCAGCGGCCAGCCGGCGGCCAGCCTGCCCCTGCACTGGAACGCCGACGGGCTGCCGATCGGGGTGATGCTGGTGGGCCGGCCGGCCGGTGAGGCGCCGCTGCTGGCGCTGTGCGCGCAGGTCGAGGCGGCGGCGCCGTGGGCCGATCGGCACCCGCCGATCTGGCGGCGGTGACGGCTCGCTACCGTAGTCAGCAGGTGAGAGCTTCCAGCTGGAGGAAAGCGGCAGATGTCCGTCGTCGAAACGGTGTTGGTATTCGTCGGGATACCCCTCGCCGCGTTCGCGCTCTTGACGCTCGCGGTGCTCGGCCCGGGCATGGCGAGGGCGCCGCGCTACCGCCCAGGCGGCGGTTGGGACTACCGGCCGGTCTGGTACCTGCCGCATCCCGAGCACGAGGGCCCGGTGTCCGCCGCGTCCGGCCGGCTGGCGATCGAGGGCTCGGTCTCCGAGCCGGTTGCTCCGACGGGCGGTGCCAGCGGTGAGTGGTGACGTGGTGAGTGGCAACCCGGTGACGAGCGACGAGCACGGCCTCGCCGGCGACACGGCGGTGGCGGCCGGGCACGAGCTCAACCTCACCGAGCAGCAGGACCTGCACCGCGAGTTCTCGGTGCCCCGGGCCGCCCTGGTCAGCCCGGATCGTCCTTTCAAACCAAGCCAGTTGTCCCGCATCGACGAAGCGCTCACGCTGGCCTCGCGGGAGACCGGCCTGCTCTTCAGCGTCTACGTCGGCCCGCTGGGCGGCTCGCCGCGCGAGGCGGCCGAGCAGCTGTTCGGCAAGCTCGCCGGCCGGCACCCGGCCCCGGTGCTGGTGGCCGTCTCGCCGGCCGAGCGCCGGATGGAGATCGTGACCGGCGGCGATTCCGCCCGCCGCATCCCGAACCGGGTGGCCGGGTTGGCCGCGCTCGCCATGCGCGCCTCGTTCAGCTCCGGTGACCTGACCGGCGGCATCGTCAGCGGGCTGCGCCAGCTCGCCGACGCCGCCGGCACGAACGCCGCGCACGCCTGAGCCGGCCGCCCGGGTCACGGTGTCTCAGAAGGACCCGGGTTCCGAACTCTTCGGCCAGTCCTTCTGTAGCTGGATCCCGAGCACAGTCGGATGGCTGCTGTGCGATACCACGGCGAGCCCCACGATCAGCGCATCCTGCGGGAGCTGAAAGACCAGGTCACCTTCCTGGATCGGCGATCCGTCGGCGCGGTGTCGGAGCGGGAAGTAGGCGCTGCCTCCTGGCGCGATGTCGGTGGCTGTCCACGAGGTTGCGAAGCCGGTGTACATGCCGTTCGCGGCAGCGGTCGCGTCGTGCGGGACGTTGGGGGGAAGGGCCCAGAACTGCTGACCTCGGTAGCTCACCGCAATGGGGCGATCGCCCGCGCGGGCGGTCAGCGGCGGTGGACCCCAGGAACCCGGCATCCGGGGTTCGGAGATGAGTAGTCGGATTGCGGATGGTGTGCTGATGTCGACGTTCAGGGTGCTGGCCCTGTTGTTGATGATCCGCGGCCGAACCTTGATCTGCGCGTGCGCCTCATCCGTGGTGCCGTCCGTGTTGAAAACGTCCCCACGGCACCAGTAGTAGACACAGATCTGCACGGCCGGAAGTGGGACGCTCACCGAGGCTTCCGGTCCGCAATCATCGGGTGCGGGTACCGGCGCCCCGACGATGCGAGGCGGGGTCGACTTCGAGGCGGAGGGCGAGGCCGGGCCGGCTGTGGAGGTCGCAGGTACGGACCTGTTCTGATCTGCGCCAGCAGACGGATGGTGGCTCGATTTGCCAGGACCGACGACGAGCACCGCCACCGACGTGACGGCGAGCCCGATGAGAATCAAGCGGGTGATGGGGCGCAAGGCGAACGGTCGGACAAAAAATGTGATCGATGCCAATGCGCCGAAGAACACCGCTCCCGCGATCGCCAGACTGCGTGCCAGTCCATGGGTGACGGCCAGTGAGTCGATGCCAACCAAGACCCCGAAGATGACCGCTGCCGTCCCGAGGGCTGTCCACACCAATGCCTGAAATGAAGCTCGGCGGTGTCGTCCAGCCGATTTCTGCCCTCTGGACATCAGCGAAGCATAGCGGGCGCAAGTTATCGATTTCGGGCGTTTCAGTTGTCGATTGGTCGGCGATGTCACGGCCAGTTCCGCAACCGGGACGCTCCTCCTGTGAACTGACCTAGATAGGGTGATCGGTGATGACCACACTTCTGCCGGAGAGCGCGACCCATCAGGCGGCCGTCGAGCGGTTGCGCGCGTCCTACCTCGCCATCGACCCGGGTCGGCCCGTCCGGCTGGCCAAGCGCACCTCGAACCTGTTCCGGCCCCGCACCGCCGAGCACTCCGCCGGGCTGGATGTGTCCGGCCTGGACGGGGTGATCTCGATCGACGCCGAGCGCCGTACCGCCGACGTGCAGGGCATGTGCACCTACGAGCGGCTGGTCGCGACCACGCTGCGGCACGGGCTGATGCCCACCGTGGTGCCGCAGCTGAAGACGATCACGCTCGGTGGCGCGGTGACCGGCCTGGGCATCGAGTCGAGTTCGTTCCGCGCCGGCCTGCCGCACGAGTCGGTGCTCGAGATGGACCTGCTGACCGGCGCCGGCGAGGTGCTCACCGTCAGCCCCGAGCGGAATGCCGACCTCTACGCGGGATTCCCCAACTCCTACGGCAGCCTCGGCTACACCGTCCGGCTGCGCATCGCGCTGGACCGGGTCCGGCCGTTCGTCGGGCTGCGGCACGTCCGGTTCGCCGATCTCGACGAACTGGCCGCCGCGATCGGCACGATCTCGGCCGACCGGTCCTGGCAGGGCGAGCCGGTGGACTTCCTGGACGGGGTGATGTTCACCCCCGGCGAGTCCTATCTCACGCTCGGCCGATGGGTGAACTCGCCCGCCGAGGCCGGCGTCGACGGGCCGAGCGACTACACCGGCCAGCGGATCTTCTACCGCTCCATCCGCGAGCAGGCCCGGGACTGCCTGCATGTCTCGGACTACCTCTGGCGCTGGGACACCGACTGGTTCTGGTGCTCGGGCGCGTTCGGGGTGCAGCATCCGCTGGTCCGCCGGCTCTGGCCGGCCCGGTACCGCCGCAGCGACTTCTACCACCGGCTGATCGCGCTGGACCACCGGTTCAAGGTCGCCGACAAGATCGACCGGGTGCGCCGGCTCGGCCCGCGCGAGCGGGTGGTGCAGGACGTCGAGATCCCGGTCGAGCGGACCGCCGATTTCCTGCGCTGGTTCGCCGGCACCGTGCGGATGTCGCCGGTCTGGCTGTGCCCGCTGCGGCTGGCCGGCCCACCGGGGGAGCAGCCGGGCACGACCGAGCAGCCGGGCACGACGGAGCAGCCGTGGCCGCTCTACCCGCTGCGCACCGAACAGGTCTATGTCAACGTGGGATTCTGGGGCACGGTGCCCATCGCGGACGGCCGCGCCGACGGCGACATGAACCGGCTCATCGAGGCTGCCGTCGCCGAGCACGACGGGCACAAGTCGCTCTACTCCGACGCCTACTACGACCGGGACACCTTCGACCGCATCTACGGCGGAGCGGCCTACCGGGCGTTGAAGCAGCGTTACGATCCCGATTCCCGGCTGACCGGGCTGTACGAGAAAGCGGTGGGACGCAGATGAAAATCGCCGATCTGGTATCGATGCTCGCAGTCGGCACGCCGCCGGTGCGGTTCACCGCCTACGACGGCTCCGCCTTCGGCCCCGAGGACGCGCCGATCACCCTGGAGCTGGGCACCGAGCGTGGCCTGCGCTACCTGGCGACCGCCCCGGGCGACCTCGGCCTGGCCCGGGCCTACGTCTCCGGTGACCTGCTGCTGCACGGCGCGCATCCCGGCGATCCGTACCAGGCGCTGAAGCTGCTCGGCAGCTGGCGGTTCCGCCGGCCGGCGCCCAGGGAGCTGGCCACCCTGCTGGGCGGTCTCGGCTGGCGCAACCTGGTGCCGCCGGAGCCGCCGGCCCAGGAGTCGCTGCCGCGCTGGCGCCGGACGGTCGAGGGCCTGCGGCATTCCCGCACCCGGGACGCGCAGGCGATCGGCAAGCACTACGACGTCTCGAACTCCTTCTACGAGAAGGTGCTCGGGCCCTCGATGGCCTACACCTGCGCGGTGTTCCCGAAGCCGGACGCCAGCCTGGAGGAGGCGCAGGAGGAGAAGTTCGACCTGGTCGCCCGCAAGCTGGGGCTGGAACCCGGCATGCGGCTGCTCGACATCGGCTGCGGTTGGGGCGGCATGGCCGTGCACGCGGCCAAGCACTACGGGGTGTCCGTGGTCGGCGTGACGCTGTCGGAGCAGCAGGCGAGCTGGGGCGCGGCGCGTGCCGAGCGGGAGGGCCTGTCCGGCACGGTGCAGATCCTGCACAGCGACTACCGGGATGCCCCGGGCGCGCCGGGCAGCTACGACGCGGTCAGCTCGATCGGCCTGATGGAGCACGTCGGTGTGCACAACTACCCGTCGTACTTCGCCTTCATCAAGGGCAAGCTGCGCGACGGCGGCCGGTTGCTCAACCACTGCATCACCCGGCCGGACAACAAGCAGAAGGCGCTGCCCGGACACTTCATCGACCGGTACGTATTCCCGGACGGCGAGCTGACCGGCTCGGGGTGGATCATCACCGAGGCGCAGGACGCCGGCCTGGAGGTGCGGCACGAGGAGAACCTGCGCGAGCACTACGCGCTGACTCTGGCCCAGTGGTGCGCCAACCTCGAACGCAACTGGGACGCCTGCGTCGCCGACGTCGGCGAGGCGACCGCGCGGGTCTGGGGGCTCTACATGGCCGGATCGCGTTTGGGCTTCGAGCAGAACGGGATCCAGCTGCACCAGGTGCTCGCGGTCAAGGTTGCCGCCGATGGCGAGGCGGCGTTCCCGCTGCGCCCGACCTGGGGGTCCTGACCCGATGGCCGATGCCGAAGCCGCCGGCCTGCGCCGAGTGCTGGCCGGCCAGCGCCGGCACGTGCTCGGCATTCTCGACGGCCTGCCCGACGACGCGCTGCGCCGGCCGGTGTTGCCCAGCGGCTGGAGCTGCCTGGGCCTGGTGCACCACCTGGCAGTCGGGGTCGAGCGGTTCTGGTTCCGTTCGGTGGTGGCCGGCGAGCGGCTCGACTACCCGGACGACGACTGGCTGGTGCCGGCCGAGCTCTCGGCCGACGAGGTGTTCGCCCGCTACCGGGACGAGGCCGAACGGGCGGACGCGATCCTCGACCGGACGCCGCTGGACGCCCCGCCGGCGGCCTGGCCGGACTGGTGGCCGGACTGGCGCTACGCCGACCTGAGCGCGGTGCTGCTGCACGTGATCGCCGAGACGGCCACCCACGCCGGGCACCTGGACGCGGTCCGGGAGCTGATCGACGGCCGCACCTGGCTGGTGGTCGGCTGAACCCGTCCCGGCCCGCGGGGAAATTCGCCCGCGGTGGCAGGCCGGGTCCGCTCGCCGGGCGTCAGCGACCGCTGACGCCCGGCGAGCAAACCCAGCGGCCTCAGCCCTCGGCGCCGCGCGCCCGGTCCACCGCGCGGGCGGCCAGTGCCCGGGCGACGTCCGCCCGGCCCTCGCCGACCAGCCGCCGCAGCGCCGCCGGCTGGCTGCCGTCGGCCAGGAACTCGTCGGCCAGCCGCAGCGTCTCCTCCTCGATCGCCGACGACCAGGCCGGGAACAGCCCGGTGACCAGGTCCGCGGCGGTCTCCGGGGTGCGCTGCTGCCAGATGTCGGCGACCTGGGCGAAGTAGCGGGCCGCGTACGGCGCCAGCAGCTCGTCCTGCAGCGGGTGCGCGAAACCGGCGATGGCAGCCCGCATCAGGCTGTTGCTGAGCGTGACGTCGGAGATGGCTGCGGTCCAGGCTCGCTCCTTCGACTCGGCGGTGGGCACCAGCGCGCGGGCGGTCACCGCCGCCCGGACCCCCGCCGCGGCCCGGTCGGCCTGCGCGGCCTCGGCGATCTCGGCCTCACCGGCCCGGCCCCGGGCAACCAGCGACTGCAGCAGCATCCAGCGCAGGTCGGTGTCGACCGCCAGCCCGGCCAGCGTCTCCTCGCCGGAGAGCAGCCGGGCCAGGAAGTCGGCGTGCTGGTCGGTGCAGGCGGCGCCGGCCGCGGCATGCACCCAGGCCAGCTGGTGGTCCGAGCCGGCCTCGGCGGCCCGGGCGGCCCGGATCGTGGCGTCGGCGTACTCCCGCCGGCCGGTCGGTGCCCAGGCCGGGTCGGCGTAGAGCTCCAGCGCGCGCAGCGCCTGCCGGTTCACCGCCTGCACGACGCCGATCTGGGATTCACCCGGCCCGCTGGCGGTGGCCAGCTCCAGGTAGTCCCGCGCGGCCAGCTCGCCGTCGCGCACCATGTCCCACGCGGCCGACCAGCACAGCGTGCGCGCCAGCGGCTCGGTGATCGCGGCCAGGCCACCGGTCCGCATGGTGGTCAGGCTGTGCGGGTCGAGCCGCAGCTTGCAGTAGGTCAGGTCGTCGTCGTTGACCAGCACCAGGTCGGGCTGCGGGCGGCCGAGGAGTTCGGGCACCGGGGTGCGCTCGCCGGTCACGTCCACCTGCACCCCGAACGTGCGGACCAGCCGGCCGCGCGGGTGCTCCGGGGTGGCCTGGCCGTCGAAGTCGTAGCCGCCGATCGCCAGCCGGTGCGGGCGCAGCGTGTTGTCCTTGGCGGTCTCGGTCGGCGCCGTCTGCAGCACCTCGAACGAGGCCAGCCGGCCCTCGGCGTCGAGCTCGTAGGACGGCGAGATGGTGTTCAGGCCACTGGTCTCCAGCCAGAGCTTCGCCCAGTCGGACAGCTCTCGGCCCGAGGCGGCCTTGAGCGAGGAGAGCAGGTCGTCCAGCGTGGTGTTGCCGTAGGCGTGGTCGGAGAAGTACTGCCGGACCCCGGCGAGGAACTCGTCCCGGCCGACGTAGGCGACCAGCTGCTTGAGCACGCTGGCGCCCTTGGCGTAGGTGATGCCGTCGAAGTTCACCTCGACGGCCTCGGCGTCGGGGATGTCGCAGGCGATCGGGTGGGTGGACGGCAGCTGGTCCTGCCGGTAGGCCCAGGTCTTCTCCACGTTGGCGAAGGTGGTCCAGGCGTGCGTCCAGCGGGTGGCCTCGGCCTGCGCGATGGTGGCCGCCCACTCGGCGAACGACTCGTTCAGCCACAGGTCCTCGAACCAGCGCATGGTCACCAGGTCGCCGAACCACATGTGCGCCATCTCGTGCAGCACCGTGGTCGCCCGCCGCTCGTAGCGGGTGTCGGTGACCCGGCTGCGAAAGACGTAGTCCTCCAGGAACGTGACGCAGCCGGCGTTCTCCATCGCGCCGGCGTTGAACTCCGGCACGAACAGCTGGTCGTACTTGCCGAAGGCGTAGCGCACCCCGAAGTTCTCGTGGTACCAGTCGAAACCCTGCTTGGTGACGGTGAACAGCTCGTCGGAGTCGAGGTGCTCGGCCATCGACCGGCGGCAGAACAGGCCCAGGTCGATGCCGTCGTGGCTGTCGCGGACCTCGTGGTAGGCCCCGGCCACCAGCGCGGTGAGGTAGGTGCTCATCCGGGGCGTGGTGGCGAAGGTGTGCGAACCGTCGGGTGTGGCGCCGACCGCGGCGCCGTTGGACACCACCTTCCAGTGCTTCGGCGCGGTCACCCGCACGTCGAAGGTGGCCTTGAGGTCGGGTT